>NZ_JBHJUK010000285.1:0-4489 GCF_042266225.1 Kitasatospora sp. NPDC056181 | reverse complement strand
CCCACCCCGGTGGCGCGCCCACGCGCCCGGCGGCGCACATTTCCCGCAGCGGCCGGCCCGGCCGCCGGCGGGCATTTCCCGCCGGCTCCCCGCCCGAAATCCGCGGAACGATCCCGACGCTACCAGCCGCCGATCGCGCCGCGACAGGTTATTTCCGCACACGCCCCCGTGCGTTTCACATACAAGGGACGGAGAAATCAATACCCGCCCGCCCCCGGCCGCCCCCGCCCCCGGCCGCCCCCGCCCGTCCCGCCCCCCGCCGGCGCTGCCCGCCCGTCCCGCGCGCCGCCGGCCCGGCGCCGCGAAGGGGGTACCGCAGGACGGCGCCGCCGCAGCGCCGGGCAGGCCGGGACGCACGGGAAGGCCCGGAGCACGGGGACGCGGGGGAGCCGGGGCCGGGGAGCAGGGGAGAAGGGGCGCGGCGGGGGCAGGGAGCCCCGCCCGCACCCCGCCCCCGCCCCGCACGGGAAACCCACGGCACCAACCAGCGCACCCCGCACACCGCCTGACGCACCATCGGACCGGCCGCCACCACCGCCCGGCCCGCCGCCCAGGCACGCCGACGGCCCCTTCCACCCGGCCCCGTCCGGCCGGACCCGGTACGCCGCCCGGCCCGCCGCCGGCCCCTTCCGGCCCCTGCCGGCACGGACCTGGCGCACCGTCAGGACCGTGTACCCGCTCCCGCCGCCCCGACGCGCGCCGGGCCCCGGCCGCCCCGCCTGCCCCGCTCCCGCCACCGGGCCCCGGGCCGGCCGCGGCAGGGGTGACAACCCCGAGACGCCACCGCTACTGTGATCACGCGTGACACCCTTTGCGGTCTTATGCGCGCACGCCCGCGACATCCTCACGCCTGCGCCGTGCGGGCCGATAAAAAAAGGGGGACGGGGGAAACGTGCGCGGGGCGAACACGCCCGGCCCGCCCTTGACCGGCGGACCGGCCAGGGGCTTTGATGTGCCGGCACCGGCGCACCGCTCCCCGGCGGCCCAGCCCGCCGCCGCAAACGGAATCACCGCCTCCCCCGTTCCCGCCGCCCGGACCATATCCGGCGCAATAACGGCACGGCCCCCGCGCCCGCCCCGCCGCATTCACCCCCGCCGCGACGGAAAACGCCGGGCGAAAACCGCGCCGCACCACACCGGAACGCAGAAACGGCAGACCCGGCACACCACCGGGACCACCGCCGTGCGCACCATCGGGCCCGCGACCGTGCACACGACCGGGCCCGCGACCGGGCCCGCGACCGGGCCCGCGACCGTGCACACGACCGGGCCCGCGACCGTGCACACGACCGGGACCGCGACCGTGCACACCGCCGTGCACACCACCGGGCCCGCGACCGGGCACACGACCGGGCCCGCGACCGTGCACACCGCCGTGCACACCACCGGGCCCGCGACCGGGACCGCGACCGGGCCCGTGACCGTGCGCGGCGCCGGCCACCTTGCGCCCCCGTCCGCACGCACCCGTGCGCCGCGGGAGGCACCACCACGTCAGGAGGCGAGTGACCCATGGCCGCACCAGCAGCACCCCTGCGCATCCAGCTCCTGGGACCGGTACGCGCCTGGCGCCACGGCACGGAGGTGACCCTGGGCCCGCCCAAACAGCGGGCCGTCCTCGCCCTGCTCGCCAGCCGCGCAGGCGACGTCGTCGGCGTCGAGGGCATCGTCGACGCCCTCTGGGGCACCGACGTCCCCCACACCGCCGCCAACGGCGTCCACACCTACGTCGCCGGCCTGCGCCGTGCCCTGGAACCCGGACGCACCACCCGGGCCGCCGACGCGCTCCTGGCCTCCGGATCCGGCGGCTACTGCCTGCGGATGGACCCCGCCGACGTCGACGCCACCCTCTTCACCCGCACCCACAACGACGCCCGCAGGTCACGCGCCGAAGGCAACACCGAAGCGGCCCTGCGCCGTTACGAACAGGCCCTCGCCCTGTGGCACGGCGAGGCCTGCACCGCCGTGCCCGGCCCCTTCGCCGCCATGGAACGCACCCGCCTGCGCGACCTGCGCCTGACCGCCGTGGAGGAACGGGCCGACAGCATGCTCGCCGCCGGCCGCCACGTCGAAACGGTCACCGAACTCACCGGCGCGATCGCCGAGGAACCCCTGCGCGAGAAACTGCGCTGGCTGCTCATCCTCGCCCTCTACCGCAGCGGGCGTCAGGCCCACGCCCTGCGCCTGTACGAGGACACCCGCGAACTGCTCCGCAGCGAACTGGGCATCGAACCCGGCCCCGACCTGCGCACCCTCCACCGGCAGATCCTCGCCGGACACCCCGCCCCCCACACCCCCGCCCACGCACCCCACGCCCACACCCACGCCCACGCACCCCACGTCCACGCACCCGCACCCCACGCCCTCCACGTTCCTCACACGTCCCGCCCCGACACCCCGCCGCCCCCGCCGCCCGCCACCCGCGACCACCCCTTCCACACCACCCCAAGACCCGCCCAACTCCCGCCCCTGGCCCGCGGATTCATCGGCCGCACCAAGGAACTCGCCCACCTCGCCGCCCTCCTCGGCGCCGACCTCCCCCGCCACGGCGCCACCACCCCCGTCGCCGTCGTCGACGGCCCCGCCGGCGCCGGCAAGTCCGCCCTCGTCCTGGAACTGGCCCACCGCCTCACCGACCGCTACCCCGACGGCCAGCTCTACGTCGACCTGCACGCCACCGCCCCCCGGGGCCGGCCCCTGGCCGCCGCCGACGCCCTGGGCCAACTCCTCACCGGCCTGGGCGTCCACGCCTCCCGCATGCCCCAGGGCCCGGCCGCCCGCACCACCCTCTACCGCAGCCTCCTGCACGGCCGGCGCATGCTCGTCGTCCTCGACGACGCCCCCGGCGCCGACCAGCTGCGCCCGCTCATCCCCCGCGGCTCCTCCTGCGTCCTGGCCACCAGCCGCCGGCGCCTCAGCGGCCTCGCCGCACGCGACGGCGCCCACCTGCTCACCATCGGACCCCTCACCGACGAGGACTCCGCCCGCCTGCTCACCGCCCTGGCCGGCGGCCGCCTCACCGCCCACGACCCGGCCACCACCCGCCTGAGCGCCCTGTGCGGAGGACTGCCCCTGGCCCTGCGCATCGTCGCCGACGCCCTGGTCGCCAACCCCGACACCCCCCTCGAAACCCTGGTCGACCAGTACACCGCCGAACACGGCCGCCTCGACCGCCTCACCGTCCAGGACGACGCCACCGCCAGCCTGCGCAGCGTCTTCGAGGCCTCCTACCAGGCCCTGCCCGCCGACGCCGCCCGCATGTTCCGCCACCTCGGCCTGTGCCGCAGCCCCTTCACCCTCCAGATCGCCGCCACCCTCGCCGAGACCGACCGCGACACCACCCGCCGCCTGCTCGCCCTCCTGACCGCCCACCACCTCCTCCAGGAGGAACCCGGCCACCGCTACCGCTTCCACAGCCTCATCGGCATCTACGCCGCCGAGTGCGCCCAACGCGAACCCCCCGCCCGCCGCCGGGAAGCCCTCAACCGGCTGCTGCGCCTGTGCAGCGCCCACCACCCGCCCCGCCTGAACGCCCCCGGCTGAGCCCGCCCCCCACCGCCCCCCCCACCGCCCCCCGCCGCCCCCGCGCCCCGTGCGAAAGGCACGCGGGCGCATGCGGAAATCATCTGTCGCACCGCGATCCGCGGCTGGTAGCGTCAAAACCGCTCCGCACACCCCCGGGGGGAAACCGGCGCACAGGCCCACCCGCCGCCCGGCCGCCCCGCCCGACCGGGGGCGCCGGCGCGGCACACGCGGCACACCACGGCGGGCCGACGCCCCGGCACGCACACCCCGCACACCCCGCAGGCCCGGCCGGCCCCGCCAGGCCGCCGCCCGCGGCCCGCGGCCCGCACCCACCGGCCGGGAACCCGCCACCGCGCCCCACCCGGACCGCGGACCCGCCGCACGCGACGCCCCCGCCCCGGCTACCGCCTCGTCCTGGCCGACGCCACCCTCGACCACACCGAGTTCCACCGCCTCGCCGCCGCCGGCCACCACGCCGCCGCCGCCCACCGCCACCACGCCGCCGCCGACCACCTCGCCGCCGCCCTCGCCCTGTGGCGCGGCCCCGCCCTCGGCGGCGTCACCGAACACCTCGCCCGCATCGAACTCCCACGCCTCGAAGAAGCCCGCATGGCCGCCCTCGAAGGCCGCATCGCCGCCGACCTCGCCCTCGGCCGCCACGACGCCCTCGTCGGCGAACTCACCGCCCTCGTCGAAGCCCACCCCGTCCGCGAACGCCTGCGCGCCCAGCTCATGACCGCCCTCCACCGCACCGGCCGCCAGGCCGACGCCCTCGCCGAATACCAGCGCGCCCGCGAGATCCTCGCCGACGAACTGGGCATCGACCCCGGCCCCGCACTCAACGACGTCTTCCACACCATCCTCGCCGGCGACCCCCCCCCCCCCCCCCCCCCCCCCCCCCCCCCCCCCCCCCCCCCCCCCCCCCCCCCCCCCCCCCCCCCCCCCCCCCCCCCCCCCCCCCCCCCCC
>NZ_JBHJUK010000284.1:0-4549 GCF_042266225.1 Kitasatospora sp. NPDC056181 | reverse complement strand
GGGGCCGCCGGGGCCGGGGTCCACAAGCCCCGGCCCCGACGGCCCCGTGGCGGTGGCTCCGACCCTCACGGAGCACCGCCGCCGCCGTCGACGCCCGCCCCCCGCCACGGCTGCTCTGCCGCGGCGGCAGCGGGGGCGGACGACCCGACGGAGCGGAAGGGGCACCGCCCGGGCAGGGGACGAGGGCGGCACCCCGGCCCGGGCGGCTGACGTACCGCGCGGGCGCCCCCTCCCGCGCGACGCGATGTCGGGGCAACCGGCAGGAGGGGAATCGGGAAGGTCGGGAGTGTCCTCGGAGGAACGTTCCACCGAACCATTGGCAACACTATCCAACATTTATCAACGCCAAGCAACACCCCACCCGCCGACCGGACACCCACGGCGACCGCCGTACGGGGCGGGCGCGGGCCGCACGGGGCAGCGGGCCCCCGGCACCCCGGCCCATCACCGGCGGCCACCTGGAACCGCCCGCCACTGGCCCCGAAGGGGCATCGGACACGACGGGCGGCGTCGGCCATGTCTACGTCACGGGCCGATATCGATTCCGGCCGATGCGCCAGGATGTTGACATGCGATTGCTTGGCGAGTTTTCTATGACGCAACGCGTTTGATCTCGTTTAAACGTGATCGACTAGAAAACTCTGAAGCGTCAGGCCTGGCCGCCCACCTCCCACCATCCGATCCAAGGGGTCCTCATGTTCAGTGCACCCACCCGCAGACTCTCCGCCGTCGTGGCCGCAGGGCTGCTCCTCCCGGCCGCCCTCACGGCCTGTTCGGACGGCCACGAGGCCGGCGGCAGCGGGGAGGTCGCCAAGGTCGACGGCAAGATCTCCATCACCTACCTGCAGAAGCAGGGCGACCAGGAGTACTTCGTCGGCGAGGCCGCCGGCGCCAAGGCCAAGGCCGCCGAACTCGGCGTCGACCTCAAGGTCGTCAACCTCGGCAACGACGCCAACAAGGCCGTCAGCGAGGCCAAGGCCGCCATCGCCCAGAAGAGCAACGCCATCATCGTCGTCGTCCCCGACCCGGCCGTCGGCCCGCAGATCGTCCAGACCGCCAAGGACGCCAAGGTCGCCCTGCTCACCTCGGACGACCAGATCTGCACCACCGGCCCCGACCCGGCCGGCTGCGCCCCGGAGAACCTGGTGCCCCGGATCGGCTTCAGCGGGGAGCAGATGGGCACCGAGGTCGGCAAGCGGGCCGGCCAGGAGTTCACCAAGGCGGGCTGGAACCCGGCCGAGACCCGCACCATCTCCGCCTGGAAGCAGGACGTCACCGTCTGCACCTCCCGGGTGAAGAGCGCCAAGACCGCCTTCGTGAGCGGCGGCGGCAACGGCGTGCAGAACATCGACGTCGCCACCGACAACACCCCCACCGGCGCCCAGGACAAGATCGCCGCCGTCGTCACCGCCAACCCCACCGTCAAGCACTGGGTGGTCTGGGGCTGCAACGACGAGAACGTGCAGGGCGGTGTGACCGCGCTGGAGAACGCCGGCTTCAAGGCGGAGAACGTCATCGGCGTGGGCCTCGGTGCCTACCTGGCCTGCAAGAACTGGAGCACCGACAAGCCCTCCGGCATGAAGGCCGCGCTGTTCATCAACGGCAAGGACGTCGGCGCGCTCGCCGTGCAGACGATCGTCGACAAGCTCAAGAACGGCAAGGAGTTCCCGAAGGAGGCCTTCGCGCCGACCACGATGGTCGACCCCGCCAACTGGAAGGCCTCCGGGGTCACCTGCAGCTGACCCGTCCCCGCGCCGGTACGGGTGCGGCGACGGCCGCCTCCGGTCCACCGCACCCGCCCGCCCGGCCCATGCACCCACCCGTGCCGCGGCGCCCCGTCACAGCGCCGGGACCGCCGAGATCCGCGTTCCTGCCACGGCACCCCGACGTATCTGCGAGGTTCCCATGAACTCCCCCGGCATCCGCCCCCCGGAGCCCCCTCCCCCCGCACGGCCCGCCGCCTCGGCCGTGGCCGTCGAAGGGGTCACCAAGCGCTTCGGTGCGGTCCAGGCCCTGTCCGGCGTCAGCCTGGACTTCCCCGCCGGGCAGGTCACCGCCCTGATGGGCGAGAACGGCGCCGGAAAGTCCACCCTGCTCAAGATCCTCACCGGGGACCACCAGCCCACCGAGGGCCGGATCCTGACCGACGGCCGGCCGGTCTCGTTCGGCTCCCCGGCGGAGGCCAGGGCGGCAGGCATCCGGATCATCCCGCAGGAACCCGAGATCATCCCGCACGTCTCGGTCGCCGAGAACGTCTACGCCGGCGCCCTCCCCCGCACCGCCGGACGACGCCTGGACCGCGCCGGACTGCGCCGCAGGATCACCGCCGACCTCGAACGGCTGGGCTTCGACAAGGTCCTCGACCCGGACCTCCTGGGCTCCGAGCTCACCCCCGCCCAGCGCCAGCTGGTGGAGATCCTGCGCGCCCTGACCGGCGAGGCGAAGGTCATCGCCTTCGACGAGCCGACCTCCTCGCTGTCGGAGAGCGAGGTCGACGCACTCTTCGCGCTCATCCGCCGGCTGCGGCAGGACGGCGTCGCCGTCATCTACGTCTCCCACCGCATGAAGGAGATCTTCCAGCTCGCCGACCGCATCGCCGTCCTGCGCGACGGCGCCGTGGCCGGTGTCCTGGAGGCCACGGACACGGACGAGGGCGAGGTGGTGCGCCTGATGGTCGGCCGGGACCTCTCCACCCTCTTCGTCCGCCAGGACGTCACCACCGACCGGGTCGTCCTCGACGTCCGCTCCCTGACCACCGACCACGTCCGGGACATCGACCTCCAGGTACGGGCCGGGGAGGTCGTCGCCCTCGCCGGGCTGATCGGCGCCGGACGCTCCGAACTCGCCCTCGCCCTCGCCGGGGACCACCCCGTCCGCAGCGGCACCATCACCCTCGACGGCCGACCCCTGCGCCCCGGCCGCCCCAGGGCGGCGATCGCCGCCGGCATCGGCCTCGCCCCCGAGGAGCGCAAGGCCCAGGCCCTGTTCCTGCACCGGTCGATCCGCGACAACACCTCGTTGGTCGTCCTGGACCGGCTGCGCCGCCTGCGCTTCGTGAACCGCCGCCGGGAACGCGCCCTGGCCCAGGAGTTCACGGACCGGCTGCGGGTGCGCACCCCCTCCGTCGAGCACGAGGTGCGCAAGCTCTCCGGCGGCAACCAGCAGAAGGTCGTCCTCGCCCGCTGGCTGGCCCGACGGCCGAAGCTGCTCATCCTCGACGAGCCGACCCGCGGCATCGACATCGGCGCCAAGTCCGAGATCTACCAGATCATCGCGGACCTGGCCCGCGAGGGCACCGCGCTGCTGGTGATCTCCTCCGAGCTGCCGGAGGTCCTCGGCCTCGCCGACCGCGTGGTGGTCATGCAGAACGGCCGGATCACCGGCGAACTCACCCGCGCGGCGGCGAACGAGGAGACCATCCTCCAGCTCGCCATGGCCGACGACCTCGCCCCCACCGGCCTCCCCCTCTCCCCCGCCCACACCGACGCAGCCCCCGGAGGCCGCTCATGACCACCGCGACGGCCCACCGGTCCACCGATTCCGGCACCCGCAAGCGCCCCTCGTTCGCCTCGCTCGGCGGACAGAACCTCAGCCTCATCGGCGCCCTCGTCGTCGTCCTCGCCCTCTTCGGCTCCCTGAACGACAACTTCCTCAGCCTGTCCAACCTCCAGGTCATCGCCGAGGCCGCCACCATCACCGGCCTGCTCGCCGTCGTGCAGACCGTCGTCATCATCTGCGGCGGCCTCGACATCTCCGTCGGCTCGCAGGCCGGCGTCGCCTCCGTCGTCTCCGCGATGGCCTTCACCTCCGCAGGCTCCAACGCCCTGGCCGGCATGGCCGCCGCCATCGGCGTAGGCCTGCTGGTCGGCATCCTCAACGGCGTCGTCATCGTCTACGGCCGGGTCAACCCCACCATCGCCACCCTGGCCGGCCTCGCCGCCTACAAGGGCCTCGCCCAACTCCTCTCCGACGGCCGCGCCCAGGGCTACGTCCTCAACGACGACGTCTTCGTCTTCCTCGGCCGCGGCAAGATCGCCGGCCTCCCGGTGATGGTCTGGATCCTCATCCTCACCGCCGTCGCCGTACACCTCCTCCTCAAGTACACCGACATCGGCCGCAACGTCTACGCCATCGGCGGCAACGACACCGCAGCCCGCCTCGCCGGCATCAACATCAACAAGTACCTCATCGCCGTCTACGCCCTCATCGGCGCCGTCGCCGCCGTCGCCGGCATCCTCCTCACCGCCCGCACCGGCTCCGGCCAGCCCGTCTCCGGCAGCGAGGGCCTGGAGCTCAAGGCCATCACCGCCGCCGCCCTCGGCGGCTGCGCCCTCAAGGGCGGCAAGGGCGGCATCGGCGGCACCCTGCTCGCCGTCGCCCTCCTCGGCTGCCTGGAGAACGGCCTCACCGTCCAGGGCATCAACACCTTCTGGCAGAACGTCGCCCAGGGCACCCTCCTGGTGGCCGCCGTCGTCATCCAGCAGCGCCGCAGCGGCGAACGCGCCGTCGGCCTGCCCGCCTGACCCCGACGCCGGCCCCCGCGCTCCCG
>NZ_JBHJUK010000283.1:0-4595 GCF_042266225.1 Kitasatospora sp. NPDC056181 | reverse complement strand
GTCCACCGATAGGCCGACCACCGAGAAGCTGCCCACCGAAACGCTGTCCACCGAAACGCTGTCCACCGAGAAGCCGGCCGCCGAAGGGCTGCCCACCGACGGGCCTCCCGCCCGCGACTCCTGGTGCCGCGGCCCGGCCGGCCTCGCGCTGGCGATCGCCGGCCGGCCGATGGCGGCGGACGGCCCGCGGCCGGCGGACGACCCGGAGCCGGCGGAGGTCAGGGCCCGCCCCGCCGGGGCCGGCTTCCGGACGCCGACCGATCACAGCCTCTGCCACGGCGAGCTGGGCGCCCTCGAGGCGCTCGCCCACCGCACCGACCCCGTCGCGCTGGAAGCCCGGAACCACCGGACGCACCGCCTGCTGGCCGCGCTCGACCGGCACGGCCCGCGCTGCGGAACCCCGGCCGGCCTGGTCGTGCCCGGGCTGCTGACCGGTCTGGCGGGCATCGGCCACGGACTGCTGCGGCTCGGCTTCGCCGACCGGACGCCGTCGGCCCTGTTGCTGGCGCCGACCCCCTGAGTGTGCGTCAGCGGCGCCAAGGCCCTGACGCTCGAGAAAGGATCAGACAACCCATGCAGACCCTCGACGTGATCCCCGTGCCGGAGTCGCCGCAGCAGCTGGAGGAGGGCACCGATGCACACCCGGTCGGCGAGATCAGGCTGTGGACCACCGGAGCCCTCGCCCGGCGGGCGAACGCCCTGTCGGGCGGCGAAGCCCTGGCGTTGTCGCACGACCCGTGGGAGACCATGACCTGGACCTGCCGGTACGCCGGCGAGGACGTGTGACCGTACCCCGAGAGCTCCTCGGGACTCCCTCGGGACGCCAGGGCGGCGTCCCGAGGGCACCTCACCCCGCCACCCCGGCGGCGCCCGTCCGACGCCCTTCCGGATCATGATCAGCTCGATTAGCCTGCGGCCATGCTTACCAGGTCACCGGCCCTCGTCGGGCGGAAGAACGAAAGCGCGCTGCTCGAACGGATACTGAGGACCCTTCAGGAAAATTCCGGACACGCGGTGTTCGTCTCCGGGGAGGCCGGGATCGGCAAGTCCCGGCTGGCCGAGGAGTGCGCCCGGCAGGCCGCCGACCTGGGCCTGCCGGTGCTGCGCGGCCGGGGCAGCCCGAGCGGGGCCGGTACGCCCTTCCGTCCGCTGATGGAGGCGCTGGGCTCCGGCCTGCGCCGGACCGGCCCGCCGCAGGACCCGGAGCTGGTGCCGTACCGGCCGGCACTGGCCCGGGTGGTCCCCGAGTGGCGGACGGCCGACGCCCTCGGCCAGCCGGACTGCGTGATCGAGCTCGCCGAGGCGCTTCTGCGCCTGCTCGCCGTGCTCGGCCGGGACGCGGGCTGCGTGCTGGTGCTGGAGGACCTGCACGACGCGGACTCCGAGACGCTGGCCGTGGTGGAGTACCTGGTGGACAACGTCGCGGGCCTGCCGGTGCTGCTGCTGTCCACGCTGCGGCCGGAGGCCGGGGCCGCGTTCGACCTGCTCCAGGCCGCCGAGCGGCGCCGGGCGGCGTCCGTGTTCGCGCTCGGGCCGCTCGGTGAGCCGGACGTACGGGACCTCGCCGCCGGCTGCCTCGGCGTGCCGGCCGACGGGGTGCCGGCCGAAGTGGCCGACCGGCTGGCGGAGGTCGGCGGCGGGAACCCGTACCTGGTGGAGGAGCTGCTGGCCGAGATGGCCGGCAACGGCTCGCTGCGCCGGGACGGGGCGGGCTGGCGGGTGGCGGGAGACCTCGCCGCGACCGTCCCGGCCAGCGTGGTGCGCACCTACGCGGGCCGGGCCGGGCGGCTGGACCCGCCGGCGCGGGAGCTCGTCGTGCTGGCGGCGCTGCTCGGCCCCCGGTTCTCGGCCGGCACCGTCCAGTTGATCACCGGGCACGACGACCGCCGGATGTTCGCCGAGTTGAGAGCACTGGTGGAGGCGGAACTCGTCGTCCCCGACCGCACCGTGCCGGACGGCTACGCGTTCCGCCACGCCCTGATCGGCGAGGCGCTGCTGGCCGGCGTCCCCGCCGTGGAACGCGCCGCGGTCGCGAGACGGGCCGCCACCACGCTCCAGCAGACGCCGCAGCCCGCACCCGACCCCGCCGACGACCGATGTCACCTCGCCGCCCGCCTGCTGGAGACCGCCGGGGACGACGGAGCCGCCGCCCGGCTGTACGCCGAGGCCGGACGCCAGGCCCTGGCCGGCGGAACCTCGGGCGTGGCCGTCCGGCTGCTGGAACGCGGGCACCAGCTCGCCGCCCCCGCCGACCGCGCCGACATCACCGAGGCCCTGGTGAACGCCCTCGCCGAAGCCGGCCGGCTGGACCGCGCCCTGGAGCTGCTGGGCGCCCTCCCGACCGCCGGCGCCGCCGCACTGGACACCGACCGCAGGATCGTCCTGCACACCCGCCTGGCCTGGGCGGCGCTGATGGGCGAGCGCAGCGGCGAGGGCGCCGAACAGCTGGCGGCGGCGCAGGCCCTCCTCGGCGACCGCGGCGCGCCCGCCCACACCGCCGCCCTCGCGGTGGTCCGGGGCCACCTGGCCCTGCTCCCGGGACAGGAGGAGCACCTGGCGGACGCCGAGTGGGGGGCGCTGACGGCGGCCGAGTACGCCCAGCGGGCCGAGCAGCCGGTACTGGCCTGCCAGGCCTGGCAGTTGCTCGCCATGCTGGCGCGCGAGCGCGGCTTCGACGAGGCCGACGGATACCTGGCCCGGATGCTCGAGGTCTCCGAGGCCCACGCCCTGCCCAACTGGCGGTTCGAGGCCCTGATCCGCCTCGGCGCCAACTCCTTCATGCGCAACGGCGACGCCCGGACGCTGGAGGAGGCGCTGACGGCGGCGCAGGAGCTCGGCTCCATCACGCGCGCCCAGCGCACCGAGGGGCTGCTGGCCATGTACGCGGTGCTCACCGGCGATCCGGAACGCGCCCGGGAGATCATCGACCGCTGCCTCGACGTCACCGCGCGGATGCGCAACCTCGCCACCCACCGCTACCTGCTGCTGACCGCGGCCACCCAGGCCGCCCACCAGGGCCGCCGCCGCGAGATGGAGACCACCCTCCAGGCCTTCGACCAGGCGGGCGGCGGCCGGTCCTTCCTGGTACCGGTGATGCTCGGCCTGTGCCGGGCGGTCTGCGCCCTCCTGGAGGAGGACCGGACGCAGGCCGAGGCCGAGTTGGCCGCCGCCGCGGACTGGGAACGCGACCACCCGAACGTCTTCTACCTGGCCGGACGGTACGGCCTGCGTCCGCTGCTCGACGTCCTCGCGGGGCGGACCGACCGGGCCGGGTTCGCCGCCGTGTCGGTCGCGCCGGCGGCCGCCCTCGCCTGGAACCGGCAGTTCCTGCTGGCGGCCGACGCCGTCCTGCTGGGCCGCGAGGGCAGGGCGGACGAGGCCGTCCGGGCCGTGACGGCCCTGCGGGCCCACGAGGAGGTCTTCCCGACGGGCGGCCGGCTCGCCCTGCGCCTGGTCGCGGAGGCCGCGCTGGAGGACGGCTGGGGCGATCCGGTGGCCTGGCTGCGCGCCGCCGAGGACTACTTCCACGACCTGGACGTCCCCGCGGTGGCGGGCGCCTGCCGGAGCCTGCTGCGCCGCACCGGCGCCAGCGTCGCGCAGCGCCGTGCCGGCCGGGACCGGATCCCGGCCGGTCTGCGCGCCCAGGGCGTGACGATCCGTGAGTACGAGGTGTTCGGGCAGATGGCCGAGCGGGTCGGCAACCAGGAGATCGCCCGCCGGCTCGTCATCTCGCCCCGCACGGTGGAGAAGCACCTCGCGAGCCTGCTCCGCAAGACCGGTCTGCCGGACCGCGCGGCGCTCCACCGGCTGGCCGCGGAGCTCGGCGAGGCCTGACCCGCCCCCCTCCGGACGGGCCCGCCCCGCCGGCCCGTCCGCGGGGGGCGAAAACATGGGGGAGTGCACGGGAAAACATGGGGATCGATCCCGCATGTACCTGCTCTGCGGCTGCTGTTGACTGGGCCATGCCGATCGGCCGGTAACCCGTCCCAGCTCAACGAGCGCGTCCTCGCGCTCTCGACCCCAGAGGAGTTGATCCGGATGAGCGTGCTCAAGCTCCAGAACCTGCAGCCGGTCATGACCCCGGCCAAGACCGCCGTGCTCAGCCTGAGCAGCAGCGGCAGCGACTGCTGCAAGGAGCCGACCAAGCCGCCCGTCAAGGACTGACGCGGCGGGGCCCGTGCGGGGTTCAGCCTTTCCCCGCACGGGCCCCGGTAGCTCCCGTCCACCTCATGAGCGCCCTCGTGCGCGCTCCCGATCATCGGGGGGAGGTGATCCGGATGAGCGTACTCAAGCTCCAGAACCTCAAGCCGCGGCTGACGCCGACCGCGGCCGGCGTGTGCAGCCTGACCAGCAGCGCCAGCGACTGCTGCAAGGAGCCGACCAAGCCGCCCGTCAAGGACTGACCCGACGGGCGGACCACGCGGAGGTCCGGGTGCATCTCCGCCCGCCGCCCGTCGTTCCCGCACTTCCCACGGACCACTGAGGAGTTGATCCCCGTGAGCGTTCTCAAGCTCCAGAACCTGCAGCCGGTCGTGACCCCGGCCAGGACCGCCGTGCTCAGCCTGAGCAGCAGCTCCAGCGACTGCTGCAAGGAC
>NZ_JBHJUK010000282.1:0-4640 GCF_042266225.1 Kitasatospora sp. NPDC056181 | reverse complement strand
GCCCCTGTGACCCGCGCGGCGCCGCGGCCCGTTCCGCGTCGACGCCGGCGCACAGCGCGCCGCCGGGGACGCCGCCGAAGCCGCCGCCGGGGCCCGCCGAAGCCGCCGCCGGGGCCCGCCGAAGCCGCCGCCTCTGCGCCGGCGGCACCGTGCCCTCGGTCGCCCCGCCTCCTCCGCCCGTGGCGAGGGGTGCGAGGATGGCCCCGACCGCCCCTGAAGGCGGACCTCCGCCGACCGGCCGCCCCCACACCCCGGGGCGGCCCCATCCGGGCACACGGCGATGTGGTCCGCCCTGCGTACCCCGGCAGCCCTCCGGCGCGGCGTCTCCCTGAACGCACTCCCTCACCTGCGAAGAAGACGCATCGCGATGCACCGAACCCTCACCACCCCCGTACCCAGATCCACCCGCGCCCCCAGATCCGCTCCCGCGCCCCGACCCGCTCCCACCGACCTCCTGTCCGTCGCAGGGCGCTCCCGGGCGCCGCTGCGTGCCGCCGCCGCCCTCGGCGCCGGCGGCCTGCTGCTCACCGGCTGCGGCAGCCCCGCCCCGGCTCCCGGCAGCCAGGACGACCTCCAGGCCCGGCTCCCCAAGGCGGTCAAGGCCGCAGGGGTGCTCAAGATCGGCTCCTACCTCAACTACCCGCCGGTGGACTTCAAGGACTCCGGCGGCGCGCCCGCCGGGCTCGACCCGGAGCTCGCCAAGGCGATCGGCTCCGCGATCGGGCTGAAGGTCGAGTTCACCGACATGCCGTTCGAGAAGCTGATTCCGGCCGTCCAGGCCAAGCAGATCGACCTGGCGATGTCGGCGGTGATCGACACCAAGCAGCGCCAGCTGGGCGCCGCCGACGACGGCCACCAGGCCGATGCGGGCGTGGACTTCGTCGACTACTTCGGCTCCGGGACGTCGATGGTGGTCAAGGCCGGCAACCCGCTGAACCTCTCCTCCCTGGAGAGCCTCTGCGGCCGGACCGTGGCCGTCCAGCGCGGCACCGTCCAGGACGAGCTGGCCACCCGGCAGACCGCGGCCTGCCTGCGGACCGGCAAGCAGCTGCAGATCCACCGCTTCGAGAGCGACGACCAAGCGCTCGCCGAGGTCGCCGCCGGCGCGGCGGCCGCCGACCTGAACGACTACCCGGTGGCCCAGTACAACACCACCCAGCCGGGCCGCGTCGGCACCTTCGAGCTGGCCGGCTCCAACTTCCTGCAGGCCGGTCCGTACGGCATCACCGTCGCCAAGGGCAACACCGCCCTGCGCGACGTCATCGCCAAGGCGCTCGACGAGGTGATCCACAGCGGCGAGTACGACAAGATCCTCGCCAAGTGGAACCTGCACCGCGGCGCGGTCTCCAGCGCCGTCGTCAACGGCGGTCTCTGACCTCCGGGGGCGCGCGCGGCGACCCGTGCCGCACGTGCCCGAGGGTGCCCCGCACACCGTCGCGGGTGCCGACGCCCCGCCCCGATGGCCGGTAACGACCGGTCATCGGGGCGGGGTCCGCGTGTCGGGGCGCGGCACGGCGGCCGCTGTCCCTATCGTCGGTGACCGCGAGTCCGCAGCCGATCCGACCCGTGGGAGTGCCTGATGCCCGGCCCAGAGCAGCAGTTGTCCACCGATCTCGCGCCCGGCCGCGGGCCGGAGCACGCCGACGTGATCGTGGTGGGCGCGGGACCGGCGGGCTCCACCGCCGCCTACCACCTCGCCCGGACCGGCCTCGACGTGCTGCTGCTGGAGAAGTCGGCCTTCCCCCGCGAGAAGGTCTGCGGCGACGGTCTGACACCGCGCGCCGTCAAGCAGCTGGTCGACCTCGGCATCGACGTCTCCGAGGAGGCCGGCTGGCTGCACAACCGGGGACTGCGCGTGGTCGCCGGGGAACGACGACTGGAGTTCGACTGGCCCCAGCTCTCGGCCTTCCCCTCGTTCGGACTCGTCCGGCGGCGCGCCGACTTCGACGAACTGCTCGCCCGCCGGGCCGCCTCGGCCGGCGCGCGACTGGTCGAACGGGCCAACGTGGCAGGCCCGTTGGTCGACGAGCGGACCGGCCGGATCACCGGGGTGACGGCCCGCCTCGGCGAGGACCGGCAACCGGTCAGCTACCACGCGCCGCTGGTCGTCGCCGCGGACGGGAACTCCACCCGGCTGTCGCTCGCCATGAAGCGCTACCGCCGCACCGACCGGGCGATGGGCGTCGCCTACCGGACGTACTTCACCACCCCGCGGCACGACGACCGCTACCTGGAGGCCTGGCTCGACCTGCGCGACCCGCGGGACCCGGCCAAGCGCCTGCTGCCCGGCTACGCCTGGGTGTTCGGGATGGGCGACGGCACCGCCAACGTCGGCCTCGGCGTGCTGGACACCGCCGCCGTGGCCCGCGAGGTGGACTGGCGGGACCTGCTCCAACGCTGGTGCGCCCTCCTGCCGCCCGAGTACGGCTTCACGCCCGAGGGCATCACCGAGCCCGTCCGCGGTTCGGCCCTCCCGATGGGGCTCAACCGCCAGCCGCACTACGCCGACGGTCTGCTGCTGATCGGCGACGCGGGCGGCACGGTCAGCCCGGCGACCGGCGAGGGCATCGCCTACGCGATGGAGTCCGGCCGGTACGCCGCCGAGACGATCGTCCAGGCGCTGGCCCGGCGCACCGACCGCGGTCGCGAACTCGCCCTGCGCGCCTACCCGCAGGCGCTGCGCGCCGCCTACGACGGGTACTTCGCGCTCGGCCGGCTGGTCGCCGACGTGCTGGGCCGCCCCCGCCTGCTCGGCACGGCCGGCGCGCTCGGCCTCGGCCACCCCGCCCTGCTGAAGGTGGCCTTCCGGCTGATGGTCAACCTGACCGAGCCGAACTCCCGTGACGCGCTCGACCGGCTGCTCCACGCCCTCGGCAAGATGGCGCCGAGCAGCCGGTCCTGACGGAACATCACATGGAGAGGCGTCCTCGTGGCGAGGGCCCCCGCTGCGAGGGGTCCTTGCCGGACGACGCCTCTCCGTCGCTGCGCCTCCTCGCCCGCGCGCCGCGTTCCGTCAGGCGTTGAACCACCGCTTGCCGTCGTTCGACATGAAGGCCGTGACGATCAGCAGGGCGATGGCCAGCGCGGCGAGCGCTATGAACGCGCCGGAGAAGAGCTGGAGCAGGCCGGAGATGATCGAGAGCCACTCGATCACCAGGACGGTGATCCTGGTCCAGCCGGCCCGGCGCGGGGCCAGCGCGGCGCAGATGCCGAGGATGACGGCGATGAGGAGCGACAGGACGGCGACGAGCCGGACCAGCCCGGCGTCGTCACCGGTCTCGTCGCTCATCAGCGCGAACAGGAAGAGCCCGGCGAGGCCGTTCAGGACGGCATGCACCCACACCCCTGCGACCGCCCACCGGACCGAGCCCGGCATCTTCTCGGGCCCCCACTGCTGTGCCTGGTACGACATCGCTGTCCACCCCCGATTGTCGGTACGACGACGGCCTGACGGCCGGGCCGTATCCGTGATGGTCGGCGCGACTTGACGGACTGTCAACGCATTTGATGGCGCCCGGAACGGCTTCGTTACGACGCGGCTCCGAGCGCGGCTGCGGGGGCGGATCCGGGTGTGCATCCGGGTGCGATCCAGGGGGCGGGTGGGGTCCAGGGGGCGGGTGGGGTCCGGGCCGACGGTGCCGTCCGACGGCGAGAGCGGGCGGCAAGCGCGGGCGGTGCGGCGGCGCGGGCGGTGCAGCGGTGCTGCGGTGCGGCGGTGCCGGCCGGGCGCGCCATGGGGCGCGACCATTCCCCGGGGGCGTGACCCTCCATCCTGCACGCCCCCCGGGTCGGATGCGGGCGGGTTGGCCGAAACAGGAGAAAACACCGGCATGACGGGCCCGTCCTGTTGACGTGGAGTCAGGTGATCCGCTTGCCTGGGTGGCGACCTGGACACGGAGGGTGACGGATCATCCTCCGGTCCCTATGACCTTGATACGACGGAGACACCGTGCGCCTTCGCCTTCGCCTGTTCGTCGCACCGCTGACCGCGGTCGTAGCGCTGCTCGCCCCCGCCCTGCCGGCCTCCGCCGCGGACGCGGCCACCGCCGATGCGGCCACCGCGACCCCCTCCGACGAGTGCTCGGCAGCCGACTACCACGGCGACCCGCGCCTCGGCCCCGAGGACCTGCCGACCACCGGCCCGGTCGGCCGCGAACTGATCGGCTACAAGCGCACCGGCGGCCTCTCCGAGGACAAGTTCCTGGCCACCTACTACAGTCCCACCGCCAACAACGGAAGCCCGGGCTGGATCTACCCGCCGGCGAACGGCTACGTCACGCTGCCCGACGGCAGCGCGATCGAGTTCGAGCTCACCCTCTACCCGAACCAGAACATCGACCGTTACGGCAGCGAGTACGGCTCCTTCCTCGCCCCCGAGGGCCTGCCCTATGCCAGCCGCTCGATCCCGCCGCAGAGCCTCGACAGCAACCCCGCGGCCCCCTGCAACTACCACGACTACAAGGTGCTGAAGCCGTTCAAGGTGCACGCCGGCCCGATCGCGCCCTGGTTCGGCCAGCCCGGCTACGGCTTCCAGTACCAGCTCGACGCCGCCCTCGTGCCGAACGGCCCGGCCCGGCTGAACGTGCTCTGGCTCGTCGACAACGGCTACCTCGCCCGGATCTGACGCCCGCCCGGGCCGG
>NZ_JBHJUK010000281.1:0-4657 GCF_042266225.1 Kitasatospora sp. NPDC056181 | reverse complement strand
GTTGGCGGCTGCGGCGAGCTCTGCCGGCGGGGCGAAGCGCCGCTCCTCCTTGAGCAGGTTGGCCAGGCTCTCGTTGCTCAACGCGCACTCCTCATGCTGTTCTTGCGGTTCCTTGCCGGTACTCGCCGGGCGGCGGCCTCCCGGCGACTACCCCTCGATCTTCACG
The DNA here is from genome assembly GCF_042266225.1 of Kitasatospora sp. NPDC056181. Classification (NCBI taxonomy): domain Bacteria; kingdom Bacillati; phylum Actinomycetota; class Actinomycetes; order Kitasatosporales; family Streptomycetaceae; genus Kitasatospora; species Kitasatospora sp. NPDC056181. Next base: position 4,491 of record NZ_JBHJUK010000281.1, on the reverse strand, counting down.
CGCGCCGGACGCCCGGGAGCCCGTATCGGGCTGAACTCTCGGTGCCCGAACTTAAACCTTTCGGTACCGGGCCGGCCGGCGGCCGGGAACCGTCCCGGGGCTGTACCACGGGCCGAAACCCCGTCAACCGGGCAAACCCTTCGGTACCGACCGTCATCCGCCACCGGCCCTCGGCTCCTAGCCTGACCACCGACGGTGCCCCGACGTAAGGGCCCCGCCGAGCGGCCGCACCCGTCCCACACAGGTCCGGCCCCTCGCCCATCGGGGGATGCCAGGAAGGGAACATCGGATGGCGCTGCGCAGGGCGACAACGGAACGAACCGAGCGGATGGTCGCGGCCGGCCCACCGGTGAACCGGCCACTCGCCGTCCTCACGGCCGCCGCCCTCCTGCTGCTCGGCGGGTGCGCAACCGGCGACGACGGCACCCGTGCGGGATCGCCGGCCACGCCCGGCACCGCCGGGACGGACCGGCCGACGACGGTGCCGGGCTCGTCCCCGGGCGGGCCGAAGGTGGCGGAGGACCGCGCGCTCCCGGGCGGCCTCGGCGATCCGGCCACCGCACCGACGGGCAGCCCGGTGTTCGAATCCGATGGCCCCCGCAACCCCTCCTACGGAGGCCTGGGAACGCTGACCGCCTGCGACTCCGGTCGGCGCCTGGCCGTCCTGGACGCCCCGCTGTCCGACGTGCCCGACGGCGCCCGGGTCGGCGCCACGGCGCCCACCGGCGCCAACGGCGAGGAGTGGCTCGTGTGGACCGAGCCGGACGGCGGCCTGGTGCTGCAGTCCCTGCTCTCCAGCGGCTCACCCGTACCCCGGCTGGTCACCGCGGAGCCGACCGGGGGCGTCGCGGTCCGGGACGAGGCCTCCGCGGGCACCACCGCCGCCTCGACGCAGCGCTGGCAGCTCACCGACCGCCGCCCGCAGCCGGGCGCCGCCTCGGCGAACGGCTCCGCCACCCCCGACTGTCTGCGGATCAGGACCCAGGACGGCGCCGACTGCCTGCTCGACGACGGCGCCGACGCGCCCCTGGTGGTCGGTGACTGCTCCTCGCGCGCCGCGTGGTGGAGCCCCCAGGGCCTGCTCACCCCGACCGACCTCTGACCGGCCCGCCCGAGACCGCCCCGACCGATCGGAGCCCGCCATGTCACCGACCCGCGCCGACGTCGCCGTCTGCCCGCCACCGACCGCCCCGGACGACCCGGTGGCGCTGTACGCCGTCGACGCCACCGGTACCGGCCGGGCCGTCACCCGGCGAGAGCTGACCGACCAGGTCGACCGGGTCACGGCCGCGATGCGCCGGCTCGGCGTACGCCCCGGCGACCGGGTCGCCCTGCAGTTGCCGCTGGTCCCCGAAGCAGTGGCCGCACTGCTGGCCTGCACCCGGATCGGCGCCGTCGCCACCACGCCCACACCGTCGGCGCCCCCGCTCCACGATCCGTCCGACGAGCTCGCCCGGCGTCGCCTCCGGCGCGTCAGGCTGCTGGTGACGGCCGACGACCGGCGTCCCACCGGGAGCCGGACCGCGCCTCCCGGGTCGCCGCAGGTCCTGGTGCTGCCCACGGGCAGCGGGCCGGCCCGCCGGCACCTCGCCCTCGCCGCACCGCCGGCCCGGAGCAGCCGCCCCGTCCCGGCCCCCGAGGAGAACGCGGCCGGCCTCCGGCTCGGCCTGCGCGGCCCCGCCGACGTCTACTGGTGCGCGGCCGACCTCGACTGGCTGGTCCGTCACCCCCTGGCCGTCGCCGGGCCGCTGGCCCTCGGAGCCGCACAGGTCCTCTGCCAGGACTCCGCCCGCTCCGCCCACCCCGAGCGCCTCCTGGAGACCCTCCACACCTACCGCGTGACCGTGCTCCACGCCCGGCCCGACTCCCTGCAGGAGGTCCTGCGGCACTCCCCTGCGACCGGCCTGCCCACCCTGCCCGCCCCCGACCTGCGCCTCGTCGCGCCGGTCCCCGAGCTCGCCGACTTCCCCGGTCCCGACCACTGGTACTGGCAAAGGGAGCACCTCCCCAGCCCCTCCTGGCACCTGCGGCACGGCCCCAGCCCCTGGTCGCTCCGACCGTCCGCCGTCCCCGCCGACTCCCTCCCGGGGCAGCAGGACACGCTCGCCCGGCCGTGAGCACCGGTCCCGGCGCCCTGCCGCCGGGACCGGCCACCCGATGCCGCCCCACGGACCTGTCCGACTACCGCTCACGCCGCACCCGTGCGCGCACCCGTGGGTCGTGCCGGGGCCGGACGGCGCCCGAGGCGCGCGGGCCGGGGGATCCGGGTGGGCCGGGAGATCCGGGTGTCTGCTCCCGTGTCACATTCCCGCGCCGCGCGGAGTCAGGGTCATGAGAGAACGGGGAGCCGGGCGGCGCAGGTCGCCGGAACCCCGCGCAATCCGAGAGGAGCGCGCCGGACGACCGCACCCGGCCCGCCCGATCGTCGCCGCGCACCGACCGGTGCCGCGTGCCGACCGATGCCCGAGGAAGGCCCCCCATGATCCCGCTCCCCCGTGCCGCTGCCATCGCCGCACTGACCGCCCTGTCGATCGCCGCGACCCCCACCCCAGCCTCGGCCGGGCCGGCGCACCGACAGCACTGGTCGGCCGCCTGGGCCGCGCCGATGATGCGCCCCTCCGCAGCGCCCTGGTTCGCGACCTGGGCCGGGCAGGGCTTCGACCACCAGACGGTGCGGGAGGTGGTGCGGCTCGGCACGGGCGGCAAGGCCGTCCGGTTCCGGCTTTCCAACACCTACGGGACGACTCCGCTGCGACTGACCGGGGCCAGTGTCGGCCGGGCCGCGGACGGGGCGGCCGTCGTCCCCGGGACCGTGCGGCCGTTGCACTTCGACCACCGGGACTCCGTCGTCGTCCCCGCCGGCGGGGAGGTCCTCAGCGACCCGGTGCCGCTGCCGGTGGCGGCCCGCGACCGGGTGGCGCTCACCCTCTACTTCGACGGTCCGACCGGCCCGGCCACCTACCACCAGCTCTCCATGACCACGACCTACCGGGCCGACGGCGACCACCGCGGCGACACCGGCGCGGCGGCGTTCAGCGACGCCGTCCGCCCCGGGTACGGCTCCTGGTACTACGTCAGCGGCGTCGAGGTCACCGGCGGCCGGCCGGTGGGCAAGGCCGTGGTGGCCTTCGGCGAGTCCACCACCGACGGGTTCGGCGCCACCGTCGACGGGGACGACCGCTACCCCGACCGCCTCGCCGAACGGCTCATCGCCGACGGCCGGCCGCGCCCGGTGCTCAACGCCGGCATCGGCTCGAACAAGATGCTCGCCGACTCCGCCTGCGCCGGCGACAGCGCCCTGTCCCGCTTCGAACGCGACGTGCTCAACCAGCCGAACGTCGGCACCGTGATCGTCTCCCACGGAATGAACGACATCCTCCGCACCGGGGACCAGATCTGCGGCGTGGACCGCGAGGACCCGCCCGTCACCCTCCAGCGGCTGATCGACGCCCACCGCGCCCTGATCCGCGCCGCCCACGCCCGCGGCGTCAAGGCCGTCGGCGCCACCCTGATGCCCTTCGGCGGCGCGCCGTTCTGGACCCCGCAGACCGACCGGCTGCGCCGCGACCTGAACGAGTGGATCCGCACCTCCGGCGAGTACGACGCGGTGGCCGACTTCGACCTGGCCATCGACCCGGCGGGCACCGGCACCATCCCCGACGGCTACCACTTCGGCGACCACCTCCACCCCAGCCCGCTCGGCTACCGGGCCATGGCCGACGGCATCGACCTCGACAGCCTGCAATGACCACCGTCAGGACGGCGGTCCGGAACGGGCCTCGGGGCCTCGGGGCCTCGGGACCCCGCCCAGGCGGGACCCGGTGGCGCTCGGAGTGGAAATCAGGAAGGCTCGGGCGCATGGTCTCGGTATTGCAGAATGTGGCGATCGACTGTGCGGATGCCTACGAGTTGGCCCGCTTCTGGAGCAGGGTGACGGGCCGTCCGCTGCATCCGGAGGACAAGCCGGGTGATCCGGAGGTTCAGGTGCTGCTGGCGGAGGGCCCGCTCCTCCACTTCAACCAGGTACCCGAGGCCAAGACGGTCAAGAACCGGATCCATCTCTGTCTGCGCCCGGAGACCTCGCGCGAGCAGGAGGTGGAACGCCTGCTGGGTCTCGGTGCCACCCTCGTCACCGACCGCCGGAATCCCGACGGATCCGGCTGGGCGGTCCTGGCCGATCCCGAAGGCAACGAGTTCTGCGTTCTGCGCAGTGAGTCCGACCGGGCCGCCACGACTTCCTGACACGTCCGCCGGCCGTCCCCGGTCCTTCCGGGGAACGCGCCTCACAGGCCGGGGTCGGCGCCCGCCGACCTCGGCTCCCACCGCAATTCCGGAAAATGCAAAGCTCCGGGAAACGCAAAGAACCCCCGATCCGTGACGGATCGGGGGTTCTTTGCGAATGATTGTTCGGCGGCGTCCTACTCTCCCACAGGGTCCCCCCTGCAGTACCATCGGCGCTGTGAGGCTTAGCTTCCGGGTTCGGAATGTAAC
>NZ_JBHJUK010000280.1:0-4799 GCF_042266225.1 Kitasatospora sp. NPDC056181 | reverse complement strand
CGGGAAGTGGTGTTTCCAGGGATTGGCCGCTCCGGGACCGTCCGCGCCGATGCGTGTCCGGTGCTCCCTGCCGAGCGACTGGGCGACAGTACTCCCGTTTCACGCCCGAAACAAATTGCTCCGCCCCTGCCCCGCAGGTCTGTCCCCCAACTCCCGCACGGTGCAGCGGCACCGAACGTCGGGTCAGTCCGGCGCCGGCGGAACGGCCACCGGCGCTTCATCGATGGACCGCCGCACGGGTCTGGGCCAGGCTCTACCGCATCGTCCTGGACGATCTCGGAGCCGCTGGCCATCTCAACTGGTCGCGAGCGATGATCGACTCGGTGAGCATCCGCGCTCTCCAGGGCGGTCGGCATCTCCGGAGCGAACCTCCACAACAGCCAGGCCCTCGAACCGCTCCTGGCGTCGATCTCGCCCATCCGCTCCTGCCGCGGGCCACGGCGCCGGAAGTCGGCCGAACTGCACGCGAACGAAGCCTACGACCACCGCTTCATTCGACGCCTACTGTGCGAACGTGGCATCGCCGCCCACAGTGCCAGGCATGGGTCGATGCCTTTCGCTCACCACCTTTACCGGCGGTGGTCACCCGTTCATGCCAGACCGATGCCTGCAGTGTGGCGCCACACTGCAGGCCTGGAACTCGGCACTCGCCCTGACCGATGACCTCTTCGCCAGGCTTGGCATCGTGTCGATGTATGAGAGCTACCGAGCGTGCCTGGTTTCGTGAGCGTCGAGACAGCCGGCCGTGGCGCTGCAGGTCCTGACGTCGCGTCGGTATTGATCCTTCCGGGCGTAGGCTCTCGGCTGATCACAGCAGTTACGAGAGGTGGACATGGGCCAGAAGATCATTCGGTTCTCGGACCTGACCGGCAAGCACGTCGAGAACGACGCCGACCTGGTGCGCATCGTGGTGCACCAGCACCCGGACCTGGCAGACGGCCCGGTTGAGATCGAGGCGCTGGCGGACGAGCTGACTGCGGTGGAAGACCTGGCACCCGACCTGGTCACGATCGAGCTGCACTATCCGAACGCCGAGCCGGAGACAGTCGTCCTGGAGGCCGAGGCGTTCAACCGGTTGGCCTCTGCCACGCCGATGCCCGAGGTGCTGCGCGACGCCAAGCGGGTGGCGCGGACAGTCTCCAGCCAGGCCTCGGCGCCGGTCAGGAGCAAGGAACGGGTCAACTACGCCAGCCTTGACCACGCCGGAAAGCCGCACAAGGGCCGCATCACCGACGCGGAGAGGCGACTCGTGCAGCAGCACCTTGACGAGATCAACGAGCGACTGGCCGCCGCAGGCATCCGGACGATCGACCTGAGCAACGCCGAGCACGTGGCTCGATACGGTCTGGAGGCCTCGGCCGAGGAACGCGGCACAACGCGCGACTGACCAAGGAGCACCGGGCCACAGGGGCCGACGCAGTAACCACTGCGCCGGCCCCTGGTGCTCCTAGAGGTCGAACTTCGCCACTACGGGCGAGTGGTCCGACGGCTTGTCGTGCGGCGCGGCCGGCTGGGCCTCCACCACACTCGGCAGCTTGTCGATACCGGCGGAGACCTCCTGGAATTTGGCCAGCAGCGCGTGGCTGATCATGATGTGGTCGATGAGCTCCTGCTGGCCCTCGAAGGTGCGCGAGGAGCCGCCCTGTTCCAGGATCTTCGGAGCCAGGTTCCACAGCCGCTCGGCGTCGCCCGGGTCGGGGTGATCGAAGCCGCCGGTACCCATCTGGGAGCCGGGCGGGCCGTACAGGATCTGGGTGGTGGCGGCCTGCCACTCATCGTTGAAGTCACCCAGCACGATGACGTCGTGGGTCCGGCCGTCGCCCTGGAGCAGGTCGTCGGCAAGGGCGCGCATGGTGACGGCCTCGGCAGTGCGACGGAACAGGGCATAGGCCTCGTAGCGGGCACGCAGACGCTCGTCGTCGGTGCTGTGCTGCTTGTTCGGGAAGGTCAGCAGCTTCGACTTGAGGTGGCAGACGGCCACGTGAAGGCTCTGGCCGGGGCTCGGTTCCACCCGTACCGCCAGGCCACCGCGCCCCATCTCGCTGGTCGGGCTGCCCGGGATGCCGTCGTCCTCGACCTGGACAGGGTGGAGACCGGTCGGGAAGTCCTTGCGCTGCTGGACGTCGAGCAGCGGGAAGCGACTGATGACGCCCACCCGGATGCCGCGAGGGTCCGCGTGGTCCGACAGGGCGGTGTGCCAGGTGCCCGGCAGTTTGGCCACGAGGTCGTCGAGCGCCTCCTGGCTGCCCACCTCCTGCACCCCGAGCAGGTCCGGAGCGATCTCGGTGATGACGCCGGCCAGGGCTTCGACCTTGGCCTCGTACGTCGCCTGGTCCTTGGCGGCGCACCTGTTGGGGTCGGGCGGGCTGCCGGGCGGCAGCGGCCGGCAGAAGTTCTCCAGGTTCCAGGTCCCAATGATCGCGCCCACGGTTGCTCCCGTCGTCGTTGGCCGGCGTCCTCGCCGCCCTCCCACTCCTTATCCTTCGGCCGTGTCCTGATTCATGGGGACTCGCCCGACAGTGCCTCGGCCGTTCACCCGTGTGTAGGGGTAACCGCCTGGTCCTACACTCGTCACGCCCGACCCGGCCCAGCTGGACGTCGACCACGTCGTGCCACTGGCGGACCGTTGATCCATCTGTCTCGTCCCGCGAGATCGTCCGGAAACTGCCGGTGCCGGCAGCGTTGTCAATGAGTCGACCCGCCGGCCGCTACGGCCCCGGCCGACGCCCAGCGCGGCCCGTCCACCGGGTCGGACAGCCACACGAACTGGCCGTCCGGGCGGACCGTCATCCCGTAGTCGTACGGGCTCGGCCGGCCCAGTCCCTCCCACTGCGCCCAGGCGGTCATCAGCTCGTCACCGACCTGTCGCGGCCCGCCCTGGTACATCGTCGCGGTGCCGTCGCCCCGGGCCGACAACGCCGCCCAGGACCGGTCGCCGTCGTGCACCCACGCCGACACGCCGTCCTCGTCGATGCCGGTGACGACCACGGCGTCCGGTACGGCGACGCGCAGCGCGAACCGCAGGTCCCAGTCCACGGCCAGCGGGGCGAGGTCCCGTTCGACCACGTGCTGCGCCTCCGCAACGTCGGTGCCGCGCACGGCGGCGTACCCGGCGTGACCCGCCGCCGGGACCGGGCCGGTCGTGCGGTCGGCCATGAACTGCGCGAGGCCCTGCATCCAGCCCGTCGCGCTGCGCCCGTCGTCGGCGACGTCCAGGGCGACGTGCCCGAGCCGGCCCCAGGGGACGACGAGTCGCCCGCCCGGCCGGACGGCCGCGACCCAAGCCCACGGCACCCGCTCGACCGCGTAGGTGGCGATCAGCCGGTCCACCGGCTCGTCGGGCACCGTGACGGTTGCGTCCGCCACGACGACCTCCACCCGCAGGCCGGCCGCGGCCAGGCGCCCGCGCGCGAACGCGGCGAGCCCTTCGTCCACCTCGGTGGACACCACCCGGCCCGGGCCGGCCCGCCACGCCGCCAGCGCCGCGTTCCAACCCTGGCCCGTGCCGATGTCCCACACCCGGTGCCCGGGCTCCAGCAGCAGGCTGTCGAGCATGTCCACCACCACGCCCTGCGCGGACAGGCTCGACGACGGGAACCCCGCGGTCACCTGGGTGACCGCGGCCGCGTCCTGCCCGCCGAACAGCTCCCGTGCCCAGCCGTCCGGATCACCGTGGCGGTCCACCGGCGCGTAGGCGTGCCCGTCCCACCGCCACAGCCGGTCCGGCGCGAACAGGTCGCGCGGCAGCGCCGCCACCGCCTCACGCAGCCACGGCGAACGCTCGGGCCAGGCCCCGCGCCCGGCCATCGCCTCGTCCAGGCGCGCCCGCAACGGGGCCGGGCCGGGGAGCGGCGGGGTCACTTCTTGTGCTTCCCGTCGCTCGGCGGAGGGGGCGGGACCTGCCCGTCCGAGTTCCCCGGCGGCGGGTTCCCCTTACCCGGGTCCGGCGGCGGCTTCTCGTGATTCCCCATCAGAGTTCCCTCCTTCGTGCACAGGATGACAACCCGGCCATCCTGACCGCCGCCACGCGCCTCCGGTAGGGGGCGCAGCAGCGCGCCAGGGGCTCCGATTGCACCACGCGCGCCCCCTGGAAATGCTGGCGGCCCCGGTGTTGTGCACACCTCCGAGGCGGTCCGGCTCCTCGACCGGCTCGCGCTCGCCGCCGCCGCCGCCGGATCGCAGCAACCGAGGGTCCGTGCTGACCAGTTCCCTCTGACACCGGCTGCAGCACCCTGCGGCGGCCCGGGGTCTTGTCGGTAGCGGCCGATAGGTTGCCGGGCATGACCTCGACGCACACCATCGCCACCCTTCCAAGGACGATCCGGCCGACCACCGACCCCGGCTGTACCGCTGAGACCCGCGGCGCCGCTGCCCCGGTGCGAGTTGTCCCCCTGTGGGCTGCTCCCTGCGCGCTCGCCTCTCAGGACACCGCGAAGCGCTGAGGCGCCCGACCGTCCAGCTGCCGCCGACTCGCACCCCTGCGGCCCGCCACCGCACCGCGGCGGTCCGCGCTCGTCCACTCCGGCCACGCCGCGTGCCGAGTCCTCCGGCCAGGCAGAGAAGGATGCGCCCTGTAGCGGCCACGCCGGCCAAGGCCCCGAACGGGGCCAGCCGTCGCCGGCTTCGAAGCCGCCCGGCAATGACAGCACCTGACTACAGCTGCGGCGGCGGTACTCGTGCACACAGAGCCGGGGCCCACCGCTGGAGCGTGTCAGAAAGTTCGTGTAAGTCCGTGATCTGGAAGGCTGGTCTGGGCCCGGTTGAGGGCTCTGACCGGCCGGAACGGACAAGACATGGGC
>NZ_JBHJUK010000279.1:0-4841 GCF_042266225.1 Kitasatospora sp. NPDC056181 | reverse complement strand
CAGAGGGCACCGGGGCCGCCGGATGGGGCGGCCCCGGCGCCCTCTCCGGAGCGCGGGCCGGCCCGGCGAGCGCGGAACGGCTCGACGGGCGCGGGAGGGCTCAGCCCTGCGCGACGGCGGTCGCCGGGGCGACCATCAGCTGGGTGCGGCGCGGGTTGGCCGTGCTGGAGGGCAGCTCGGTGGCGTAGGTCACCACGTCCTCGGACCTGCGGGCGCCCGGGATCTTGCTGAAGTCCTCGACCGACGCCAGCGTCGTCCGGCGCGGGTTCGCCGTGGAACGGCTGGTGGACGTGGACTCGGTGGCGGCCTTGTTCGCCTGGGACATCTCGTCAGCACCTCGGGGTCGTGGACGGCACCGCGGTGTGAACCGGAGCCGGCCTGAGTGATTCGGGGAGATTCTGGGCAGGCTGATCGGGGCCGTGCTCCGGATGCAGCCCAGGTTACGGATCTCTTTCCACAGGGACCGTGACCAAAGCTACACATTGGCCTGTGATTTTGCTCACAAATTGACGAGTAATTCTCTTATATCCGACATATCGAAGCATCAGGTTTTACCGGCATATCGGATATATCGGGCATGCCGGATGCTCTGCTCGTCCAGTTGATCTCGGGTCGGCTTGGCATGTATCCGGCGAGTGTCCGAAAAAGGCGGTATTCCGGTCCGGTTACCGCACAGTCAGTGAAATCGCGCGCGCGGTCCGTAGCGCCGCCGGGTGAGCCCAGGCGGCCCTTGTTGGGATTCCCCGGCTGTGCTGGAATGCCACGGACCGTGGGTAGGGAGTAGTCCACCCCGGTGACCCGCTCTCCCGGACCGGCCGGGGTGCGGATGGAAACTCGACACCGTCCAGGCCGTGGCGACGCGGCGGGACGCCCGGTCCAGAGGTTGCGACGCCAGTGCAGGGACGTTTCAAAAGGGGTAGCGGCGCCGCGGGTGACCCGGAGTCGCGTGAGCCTGTGGCAGCCCCGCAGCAAGCGGCGGCGCCCGGCGGGCCGGGCCAGCCGACACTCGATGTGGGCGGCCGCCCGGAGGACGACGGCCAACAGGACCGGAAGTCCACCCGGGACAAGCTCCGCACGACCCTCACCCGGCGGCGCGCCACCGGTATGAGCCGGCTGGCGATGCGCAACTGGCGGATCCGTACCCGCCTGATCGCCCTGCTCGCGCTTCCCGTGCTGGTCGCGCTCGTCCTCGGTGGCCTGCGCATCCAGACCTCGCTCGAGGCCTCGCAGCAGCTGGCCCAGATGGCCAACCTCTCCGACCTGGCCAAGAAGGCGACCAACCTCGCCGACGCCCTCCAGAACGAGCGGGACATCAGCGCCGGCCCGATCACCGCGGACCCGCAGAAGCCGCTGGACGACGACATCGTCAGCGCCCGCAAGATCACCGACGACCTGAACCGCACGTTCACCGCGTCCTCGGACAAGTTCGAGAACCTCGAACTCTCCGGCGGCAAGGCGCTGCTCTTCCAGATCCGCCGCGACCTGAACTCGATCTCGGACGCCCGCGGCAACCCGTACCAGAACAACCAGAACATCCAGGCCACGATCACCGCCTACGACGTGATCATCCGAGACCTGCTGTCGATCTCCCAGGACATCGCCCTCGCGTCCAACAACAAGGACCTGGTCCGCGCCACCCGCGCGCTCCAGCAGTTCTCGCTGGCCAAGAACGCCACCTCGCAGCAGCGTGCGCTGATCAGCGCCGCGCTCGCCAACCCGAAGCCCGACCTCAGCCTGAGCGACGAGTCCTTCGGCATCCGCCTGCGCACGTCCTACGACAACGCGCTGACCAGCTTCAACAACATCTACACCTCGCACGACCTGGACAACCTGCGCGGCCAGCTCAGCTACAACTCGGTGGTCGCCGAGGGCGACCGCTACTCGCGCTCGATCCTCCAGCAGAGCGGTATCCACCAGACCGAGCCGGTCAGCTACAAGGACTGGTACGAGAAGATCAGCGCCAAGATCACGGCCGAGCGCCGGATCGAGGGCAAGCTGATCGAGGACCTCGACGGTAAGGCCCAGGACCTCCAGTCCCAGGCCGACACCGAAGCCCTGATCATCGGTGCCGCCGTCGCGCTGGTGCTGCTCGTCGCCCTCGGTGGCGCCGCCGTCATCGCCCGCTCGATGGTGCGCTCGCTGACCCGTCTGCAGGCCGCGGCCGAGGACGTCGCCGAGCGGCGTCTGCCCGAGCTGGTCAAGACGCTCTCCGAGAGCGACCCGCACGACGTCGACGTCACCGTCGAGCCCGTCGCCGTCGACTCCACCGACGAGATCGGCCACGTGGCCCACGCCTTCGACATGGTGCACAGCGAGGCCGTCCGCCTCGCCGCCGAGCAGGCCCTCCTCCGCGGCAACATCAACGCGATGTTCACCAACCTGTCGCGCCGCAGCCAGGGCCTCATCCAGCGCCAGCTGTCGCTCATCTCCGAGCTGGAGAGCCGCGAGGCCGACCCGGACCAGCTGGCCAACCTCTTCAAGCTGGACCACCTCGCGACCCGTATGCGCCGCAACGGCGAAAACCTCCTCGTCCTCGCCGGTGAGGACCCGGGCCGCCGTTGGACCCGCCCCGTCCCGCTGGTCGACGTGCTCCGCGCCGCCGCCTCCGAGGTGGAGCAGTACGAGCGCATCGAACTCGCCTCGGTGCCGTCGGCCGAGGTCGCCGGCCGCGTCGTCAACGACCTCGTCCACCTGCTCGCAGAGCTGCTGGAGAACGCCACCTCGTTCTCCAGCCCGCAGACCCGCGTCCGGGTCACCGGCCACGCGCTGCCGGACGGCCGGGTGCTGGTCGAGATCCACGACACCGGCATCGGCCTCAGCCCCGACGACCTCGCCGACATCAACGAGCGCCTCGCCAACCCGCCGACGGTGGACGTCTCGGTCTCCCGCCGCATGGGCCTCTTCGTGGTCGGCCGCCTGTCCCTGCGACACGGCATCCGCATCCAGCTGCGCCCCAGCGACTCCGGCGGCACCACCGCGCTGGTCATGCTCCCGGTGGACGTCACCAACACGGCCGACCGCCGCGGCGCCGGCCGTCCCGGCCCGGCCCAGGCCAAGCAGCAGCGCGGGGTCGCCCCGACGCCGCGCCAGCAGCGCCAGGTGCCCGCTCCCCCCGGCGGCCCGGCCGCGCTCGGCCAGGGTCCGGCGGGCGGCGCCCCGCAGGGCCGTCCGCAGCTCGGCCAGGGCGGCCCCGGCGGTCCTGGCGGTCCTGGCGGTCCGGGCGCCCCGGGTGGCAACGGCCTGCCGACCCGCCAGGCCGGCCAGTCGCTGCGCGAGACCCCGCCGCAGGGACGCCAGGGCCAGCCCGGCCAGCCCGGCCAGCCCGCTCAGCAGAACCAGCAGAACCAGCAGAACCAGCAGGGCCAGCAGAACCAGCAGGGTGGCCTCCCGCAGCGCAACCCGGGCCGGCAGGGCCCGCCGCAGGGCGGCCCCGGTGGCCTGCCCCGCCGCGGCCAGCAGCAGCCCGGCGCGCCGCAGGGCGGTCCGGGCCGGCCCGCCGAAGGCCGCCGCCCCGGCCCCGGCCAGGAGCGGCCGCGTCCCGGCAGCGAGTTCAACGGCGGTCCGGGTGCCCGGACCGGCGAGCAGCCGCAGCACGGCTGGGCCGACCAGTCCGGCCGCCCGGGGGCCCCGCAGGGCGCCCGCCCGGGCCGGCCGCAGGACGGCCTGCCGCAGCGCCGCCAGCCCGGCCAGGCCCCGCAGGGTCCGGGCGGCCAGGGTCCCCAGGGTCCGCAGGGTCCGGGCGGCCAGGGTCCGCAGGGTCCGCGCCGTCCGCAGCGCCCCGGCCCGGACGCGCCGCAGCAGGGCCGTCAGCCGCAGCTTCCGCCGCAGCAGACCCAGCCGCAGCAGGTCCAGCCGCAGCCGCAGCCCCACCAGCTGCCGCCGGCCGAGTCCTCGTCGATGGAGAGCACCGCGCAGTTCGCCCGGCCGCGCTTCGAGGCGAGCGAGATCGACCCGCGTGACCCGCTGGGCCTCGGCCTGGTCGAGCCGGTCCTGCCGAACGTGCCGAACCCGGCCGCCCGGCCGGAGCCGGTGCGACAGGAGCAGGTCCGCCAGGAGCCCGTCCGCCAGGAGCCGATGGCGCTGCCGACCGGTCCGTCCGACGGCGGCCCCCAGAGCAACTCGCCGGCCTTCGGGCAGAACGAGCAGGCCTGGTACTCCGAGAACGGCCAGCAGGGCCAGGCCGGGCAGGGCCGGCCGCAGCAGTACCAGCCGCGCCGGCCCGGGACCACCGCCCCGGGGATCCAGGAGCAGGGCCCCCAGGCCCAGCAGCACGCCCCCCAGGCGCAGGCCCAGCCCCAGCAGGCCCAGCCCCAGCAGGCCCCGCAGGCCCCGCAGCAGCAGGCCCCGCAGCACGGCCAGCCCGGCCAGGGCGACGCCCCGTGGCGCCCGTCCGCCAACGACGAGCGCTGGCGCCGGGCCGAGCAGGTCCGCGAGCCCTCGACCAACGGCGTCACGATGTCGGGCCTGCCCCGGCGGACCCCGCAGGCCAACCTGGTCTCCGGGACTGCCGAGGCGTCCCCGCTGACCGGTCCCCAGGTCTCCCGGGCTCCGGAGGAGGTGCGCGGCCGGCTGACCAACCTGCGCCGCGGCATCCAGCAGGGCCGCAGGGTCGGCGCGGAGCAGGCGGGCGGCCCGGGAAACCCCGGCGGCCAGGTCAATCAGCATGGTGCCCAGCAGCCCGGGTTCGATAGCTTCGGGGGCCGTACCGACGGCAATGGCGCAGATCATCAGGAGCGTTGAGTTGAATCAGATGAGCCAGGCCGCACAGAACCTGAACTGGCTGATCACCAATTTCGTGGACAACACCCCTGGGGTGTCGCACACGGTGGTGGTCTCCGCGG
>NZ_JBHJUK010000278.1:0-4929 GCF_042266225.1 Kitasatospora sp. NPDC056181 | reverse complement strand
CGGCCGGTGAATTTGCAACAGTGTGGTGGTGGGGGGGGGGCCCGCGGGGGGGGGCGTGGCCGGCGGCGGCAACGCCGGCTGCCCGGTTTTGGGGGGGGCCGTCCTCCCTCGCAACGCGACCCGCTTAGCCCTCGCCGTCAGGCCACGGCCTGGCCGCGCCAGCGGCGGTAGGCGGGTTCGAGGCCGGAGAGGATGGTGTCGAACCGGCGGGTGCTGGTGGTCGAGTCGACCTGGAGGCGGCTGATCTGAAGGGGGTGGTTGGGGAGGCGGGGGCCGAGGCGATGGTCGGAGAGGAAGCCGAGGCGGTAGCCCAGCTCCTGCAGGACGCTTTCCGCGCGCGGGTCGTGGCCGCCGTCGGGGTAGGCGAAGGCGGCCGGTGGTTCGCCGAGCCAGCGGGTGAGGGCCTCGTGGGCGCCGGTGATCTCGGCACGGACGGTGGCGTCGTCGCAGCGGCCGAGACAGGGGTGCCCCTGGGTGTGGTTGCCGATCGCCACTCCGCCCTCGCGCAGGGCGAGCAGGTCGGCGGGGGTGAGCTGTTCCTGCCGGGGAGGGCGACGGTCGGCGCTGACCCGCAGCTCCTGGAGGCTGCGCCGCCGGTCAGGGTCGGCCATGGCCTTGAGCCGGGGGAGCAGCTGCGAGGGGTGTCCGCAGTCGAGTGAGCGGGCGCGTCCCCCGTGCCGGGCGAGGAAGTCGGCCTCGTGCCACCAGAACGGTTTCTCGGTGCCGATCAGCTCGGAGATGACGAAGGCGGCGGCCGGGATTCCCCGGTCGTTGAGGGCGGGCAGGGCGTGGGTGAGGACGCTGCGGTCGGCGTCGTCGAAGGTGACGAGGACGCTGCGGGCCGGCAGGGGCCGCCGTTCGGTGACGGCTCGCTGGACGGCGGAGAGCGAGACGGGTGTGGCGAGTCTTCGCAGGCGGTCGAGTTGGGCGCCGAAGGATCGTGGGTCGGTGACGCCGTGGTACGCGAGCACGGCGAGCCGCTGCGCGGCCCGGGCCCGGAACAGCGGCTGGACGGGGGCGAAGCGCAGCCAGTCACCGCGCCCGGCGGCCGACTGGTGTGCCGCCGCTACCGGACGGACGACGGGTCGCCGGGCGGCCGGCTGCCCGGCGGCCGCCTGCGACAGCGGGTGCACGTTCACGCCCGGAAGGGCGCGGACCACGGAGCTGCTCCGGGGCCTGGAGATCGATGTCGTGGACTGGGACTGCGGCACGGTTCCCCCTCGGTCGCCGGTGCGGCGTGGCGGTACCGCCGGAGGACGGAGCCCGGCCTCCGACTCCAGGGCACGGCGGCTCCGCCCCCTGGGTTTTTCCGGTCCTCGGCGGGGACTCCCAACCCGCACCGCGGACGGCTCCTGGATCGCTCAATGTAGTGGAGACCCCTACACGCCGTAGATGGTTGTACCGGACGGGCGAGGATTTTTCGCGGGTCCGAAACAAACCCCCCAGGGGGTGCGCCGGAGTGTCGCCGAGGCCATTTCGGTTGCGCAGAGTGCCGGGAATACGACTCCTTGCGGGCTGCCTCCCGGGCGGCCTCGCGGTACCTTGGGCTCATGGCAGATGCGGAACGTGATCACTTCCACCTGCAGGGTGCGACCCGGATGGCCCGAGCATGGAGTGGCGGTGCGCTGGTCACCCACCAGATCCCGCTGGCGATGGTCGGCCTGGCCTGTCTGGCGATCGGGATCGTGGTCGCGGTGGTGGTTCCGGACAGTGACGGTCCGGCGTGGGCAATGGCGGTGGCCGGCTGTCTTGCGGCCGGGGTGCTCCTGCTCGGCAGGATCGCGTTCGCCCTGCTGAGGTACCGGCGCGGCGCGACCCTCTGAGACAGCGACCGGCGCGACCCGCTGGGACAGCGACCGGCGTGACCCGCTGGGACAGCGACCGGCCGGGATGGCAGCCCCATCGGCGGGCGAGCGGGCGGACCGGGCCGAGGGCCGCGGCCGGGAAGCCGGAAAGCCATGCTGTCGACTGAACGGCTGATCGATTCCAACCGGTCGGATCGGCCGGTTTTCAGCCCATGTGCCAACTCCTTCTCGCTTCTTTCACAATTCCGGGTCATCAGCCCCACAGTTCCCCATACTGTGATTTCACCCGGTCGCCAACTGCGCCGGATGAAAGGCCACTTGGCGGCGCCGGGGAGGGCGCCGCGAAGGGCGGAAAAGGCGGAGGGGGATCGATGAGCGGCACAGCCGGGCCCGCGGCGTCCGGGGCGGCGGCCGGTGCGTCCGGGGGCATCCGCGCGCAGGTGAAACGTCAGCTGGCCCGTGCGGTCGGCGGCAGGCCGGGCGAGGGTGCCACCGTCCTGATCTACCACCGCGTCGGCGGCGGCAGCCCGGACGAACTGGACGTCGCCACCTCGGACTTCACTGCCCAGGCGGACCTGCTCGCCGAACTCCCGCCCGGCCGGGTGGTCTCGCTGGACGAGGCCGTGGACCGGATCGAGGCCGGCCGCCGCACCCCCAGCACGGTGCTCACCTTCGACGACGGCTTTGTGGACGTCTACGAGAACGCCTGGCCGCTGCTGCGCGAGCGCGGCCTCCCGTTCACGGTCTTCCTCGCCAGCGGCCACGTCGGCGGCGAGATGCGCTGGGAGGGCTCGACCGCGAAGGCCTCGGGCGTCCCGGGGCTCAGCTGGGAGCAGCTGCGCGAGACGTCCGCCTCCGGCCTGTGCACCGTCGCCAACCACACCCGGAGCCACGCGCGGCCCGAGCTGCTCACCACCGCCGAACTGGACGCCTGCAGCGACGACGTCGAGCAGCACCTCGGGGCCCGCCCACGGCACTACGCCTACACCTGGGGCGTTCCCGTCCCGCACATGGAGTCGGCGCTGCGGGCCCGGTTCCGGACCGCCGCCACCGGTGAGGTCGGGCGCAACACTCCGGGCGGGAACCCGGTTCGGCTTTGCCGGGTGCCGGTCCGCCGCACCGACCCGATCGCCTTCTTCCGCGCGAAGCTCTACGGCCGGCTGATACCCGAGCGGGCCTACGCCCGGATCGTCGCGACCGCGAAGGCGGTGGGTGCACGTGCCTGAGTCCACCGCCCCGCTACCCGAGCCCACCGCTCCCGAGCCAGGCGCTTCCGAGTCCACCGCCTCCGGCCGCCTCGCAGTGCCGCGCCCCACCGCGCCCGACCCCATCGCATCCGGGCCGCGCGCGCTGATGCCCCGGCTGCGCGGCCCCGGCGGCCGCCCGCTGCGCGTCGCCCACCTCACCACCGTCGACATGAGCCTTCACCTCCTCCTGGCCACCGAGCTCAAGGTGGACCTGGAGGCCGGCTTCGAGACGTACGGCATCAGCGCGCCCGGCCCGTACGTGCCCGACCTGGAGGCGATCGGCGTCCGGCACGAGCCGCTGCACGCGCTCACCCGGGCCTGGCAGCCCCGCGCCGACGCCGCGGCCGCCCGCGAGCTGCTCGCCGTGCTGAACCGGCTCCGTCCGGACGTGCTGCACACCCACAACCCCAGGACCGGCGTGCTCGGCCGCGTGCTGGGCCGGCTCGCCCGGGTGCCCGTGGTGGTGAACACCTGCCACGGTCTCTGGGCGCAGGCCAACGACCCCTTCGCCAAGCGGGCGTTCGTGCTCGGCGCCGAAGCCTTCGCGGGCCGCTTCTCGCACGCCGAGCTGTACCAGAACGGCGAGGACCGCCGCACCCTGTCCCGTGCCGTGCCGGCCCGCCGTTCGCGCGTGGTCGGCAACGGCGTGGACCTGACCCGCTTCGCCACCGACCCGGGCGACCGGGCTCGTGCCCGCGCCCGGTTCCGTGCCGAACTCGGCGTCGGGCCGGACGAGCTGCTGGTCGGCGGGGTCGGCCGGCGGGTGGCCGAGAAGGGCATCCGCGAGTACGCGGAGGCGGCCCGGGCGCTGGCCGGAAAGGCTCGCTTCGTCTGGATCGGCCCGGACGACCCGGAGAAGCCGGACGCCCACGGCGCCGAGTCCGGCGTCGAGTTCCCCGGCCCGCGCGGCGACATGCCGGCGGTGTACGCGGCCCTCGACGTCTTCGTGCTCCCCTCCTACCGCGAGGGGTTCTCGCGCTCCGCCATGGAGGCCGCCGCCGGCGGCCTCCCGATGGTGCTCAGCGACATCCGCGGCTGCCGCGAGATCGGCACCCACGACGAGCACCTGCTCCTCGTCCCGCCCGGGGACGCTCCGGCCCTCACCACCGCGCTGGACCGGCTTCTCACCGAGCCCGGCCTGCGCGACCGGCTCGGCGCCGCAGCCCGGCGCCGTGCTGCTGCGCACTTCGACCAGCGCGCCGTCGCCAGGGTCTCGCTGGAGACCTACGCGGCCGTCGCCCGCGCCAAGGCCCTGCCCTGGACGGTCGGCTGAGCCCGCGCACTCCACCACACCGCATCAGGGGGAAGGACCGTCATGAAGCGAGGGGGACCTCGCGGTCACCGTCCTGGCCGGGATCGTCGCGATTCCGCTCGGCCTGGTGATCGCCCTGCTGATCCGCTGCACGATGGGCGGACCGGTGCTCTTCCGTCAGACCAGGACCGGGTGGCGCGGCAAGGAGTTCGAGATCCTCAAGTTCCGCACCATGCGGGACAGACGCTCTCCGGAGGAGCCGGACGCGCCGCGCATCACCCGGCTCGGCGAGATGCTCCGCAAGACCAGCCTCGACGAGCTGCCGCAGCTCTGGAACGTCGCCCGAGGCGAGATGGGCGTGCTCGGGCCCCGGCCCACGCTGCCCGAGCAGGTCGTCCACTACTCCCGCCGCCAGCGGGGCCGGCTCGACGTCCGGCCCGGCCTCACCGGCTGGGCGCAGGTCAGGGGCCGCAACTCGATCAGCTGGCCGGAACGGATCGAGCTGGACCTCTGGTACGTCCAGCACCGCTCGCTGCTGCTGGACCTGCGCATCCTCGCCCTCACCGTCGGGGTGCTGCTGAACCCCAGCGGCAGCACCGCCGCCGGCGGGGTCAACCCCGGATTC
>NZ_JBHJUK010000277.1:0-4985 GCF_042266225.1 Kitasatospora sp. NPDC056181 | reverse complement strand
CACGCCCTCCCGGTCGGTGGTGTGGTCGTCCGCGAAACGACGGTCACCCGTCGCGTCCGGCACGTACTTCACACAGACAACGATCCTCAAGCTCACGGCCTGTCTCCTGTACTGGTCTCGTCCGGCGGCTGCGGCTGTGCAAGCGGGCGCGAACACGGAGCGCACCCGCTCCGGGCAGCGTGTTCCCGTGCCGGTCCGGAACTTCCTGGCAGCATACTCGCCAGTAGCCCAGTGGTCACTACTGGCCAGTAGCTTACGCCGCCAGGCCCCGGCCGGACGCCCCGCACGACACCCGCGACGGCCCGGGAGACCCGGATCCGGAGGGACGGCGGGACGGCCTGCACTTGCCGTCAGCGCCCATCCTGCCCCAGCCCGCCCCCGGTACCACCCGACGGGGCGGCACACGGACGCGGAGAAGCACCCCGGAACGGCGGGTCAGCAGCGCGCCCGGCCCTCCGCCCGGGCCGCCGGCCGGGCCGAACCCGGGCCGGAACCCGCGGAAGCGCGCCCGTCCGGCGCCGCCGGCCGACGCGCGACGGCCGACGTCAGACCGCCTCCCCCAGCGCCGCGATCACGTCCGCCTTCCGCGGCAGCCCCGCCGCCCGACGCACCACCCTGCCGCCCGCGTCCAGCACCAGCACCGTCGGCGTCCGCAGGATCTCCAGCCGCCGGACCAGCTCCAGCTGCGCCTCCGCGTCCAGCTCGACGTGCGCGACCCCGTCGACCATGCCCGCCACCTCGCCGAGCACCCTGCGGGTGGCCCGGCACGGCTGGCAGAAGGCGGTCGAGAACTGCACCAGCGTGGCCCGCTCGCCCAGCGGCCCGCCCAGCTCCGCCTCCGACAACCGCACCGCCCCGTCCTTCGTGCGCACCCGCAGCCTCCCGTCGCGCTTGGCCCGCAGCAGCCCGAACGCACTCGCCACCGCGAGCACGACAACGCACACCACCAACCCGGTCATCCCCCCAGTCTGCGCCGACGCCCTCCGGCTCCCGCAGGGAGGTCGACCGCCGGGGCCGGGCACCCGTACGATCGCCGGGTGGACTCCGACCGCCCCGCACAGCCCCTGCTGACCACCCGCCGCGTGGTCGACCTGTGCCGGGCCACGGCCTCGCGCTGTCGCTGACGCGCCCCGCCGTCACCTCAGCCACGCGCCCACCTCCGGAGTCCCCGTGCAGATCGACCCCCGCGGCCCGCGCTTCGCCGCCGCGATCACCACGCTCGTCCTGATCACCGTCCTGCTCACCGGCAGTAGCCTGCTGCTCGCCCTCCAGGCCGTCGTCTTCGCCCTCGGCGCCGTCGGCGGCCTACACCGCTCCCCGTACGGCCGGCTGTACCGGACCCTGGTCCGCCCCCGACTGGCGCCGCCCACCGAGACCGAGGACGAGCGCCCGCCGCGCTTCGCCCAGGGGGTCGGCCTGGCCTTCGCCGCCGTCGGCACGCTCGGCTTCCTCACCGGTGTGGCCTGGCTCGGCCTGCTCGCCACCGGCTTCGCACTCGCCGCGGCCTTCCTCAACGCCGTCTTCGGCTACTGCCTCGGCTGCGAGGTCTACCCGCTGGTACGCCGGGCCCGGGGACGGCTGGGCACCGCCGCCTGAGCCCGCCGCGGCCCCCGCCGCCGACCGGAGGATCCCCGCCCCGCACCCCCCGTGGCCCGGCACCGCAGGAAGGTTCCCGTCCGACCCATCACGGAGATCACACCCCCCGATCCCGCCCGACACCCCGGTTCAGGTGACAGCGGGCACTCGTTCGGGGGATCATCTCCGTGTATCACCCGTGGCCGCCGCGGCGTGCCGCGCCTCCGGTCGGCCCCCACCGCGCGGCCCGGGTACCGCCGTACCGGGCCGCCAGGGCCCGTGGGAAGTCAGGACTGACCGTGGCTGAGTTCGTGTACCCGCCGGTGATCGGCGCCGCACTGACCGTCTTCCGCGCGCTCGACGTGCGCATCAAGATCGTCGGCGCCGAGAACATCCCCGCCAAGGGCGGAGCGGTCCTGGTGAGCAATCACATCAGCTACCTGGACTTCCTCTTCGCCGGCCTCGGCGCCTACCGCGGGGGCAAGCGCAAGACCCGCTTCATGGCCAAGGACGACGTCTTCCGGCACGGCGTCTCCGGCCCGCTGATGCGCGGCATGAAGCACATCCCGGTCGACCGCACCGACGGCCAGCCCGCCT
Source organism: Kitasatospora sp. NPDC056181 (assembly GCF_042266225.1). Lineage (NCBI taxonomy): Bacteria > Bacillati > Actinomycetota > Actinomycetes > Kitasatosporales > Streptomycetaceae > Kitasatospora > Kitasatospora sp. NPDC056181. The sequence continues at coordinate 2,813 of NZ_JBHJUK010000277.1, read as the reverse complement.
ACGAGGCCGCCGTGCGGGCACTGCGCGCGGGCGAGGTCGTCGGGGTCTTCCCCGAGGCGACCATCAGCCGCTCGTTCATGCTGAAGAAGTTCAAGACCGGCGCCGCCCGGATGGCCTCCGACTCCGGCGCCCCGCTGCTGCCGGTCGTCCTCTGGGGCACCCAGCAGCTCTGGACCAAGGGCCGCCCCAAGACCCTCACCAAGCGGCACGTCCCCGTCACCATCATGATCGGCAAGCCGATCGTGCTGGAGCCGGGCGACAAGCCCGTCATGGTCACCCGCCGGCTGCGCGCCGCGATGAGCGAGATGCTCGACACCGCCCAGCGCGAGTACCCCGGCAAGCCGAGCGGCCCGGACGACACCTGGTGGCTGCCCGCCCAGCTCGGCGGCACCGCGCCGACCCTGGAGGTCGCCGAGGCCGAGGACGAGGCGGAGGCCACCGCCCGGGCCGAACGCCGCGCGAACCGGGGCTGACGCCGGCCCGGGGGCGATGGCCAGGACCCGAGCCAGGACCGCGTCCCGGGCCCGCCCGGCTCGGCTCGGCTCGGCTCGGCCAGGGGACCATGCTCCCCGACGTGTCGACCGACCTGTCCGTATCCGATCCGTCAACCGGACGGTCCGCTCTTCATACTCCGTGCGACCGGCTGATGCCGGAGCGTAGCGTGTCGCCCGCCCTCCCGCACTCCCGATCTGCCACAGTGACAGCTCCCTCGGGGCCCTGTCCCGCAGTAGAGACGGAGATGACACGCCGATGACCGGCACACGGCAGCTGCCAATCACCCCCAAGACCCGCACCCGCGCCCGCGCAGGTGCGGGTCTTCTGCTCGCCGGCGCCATGCTCACCGGCTGCGGCGCCGAGCCGGGTGAGATCCCGCTCAGCGAGATCCGGGCCGAGACCCCGTCCGCGACCCCCACGCCCGAGCCCGCCGTCGGCCTCTCCGCCCCGACCGCAGGAGCCGTCGTCGCCGCGGCCAGCACGCGGCACAACGGCCAGATCGCCGGCCGGGTCTTCCTCGACGCCACCCGCACGACCAGCGCCGTCTTCACCGTCGCCCCCGACGGCACCGGCGAGCACCAGCTCACCCAGCCGCCCGCCCGGACCCGCGACGACCACCCCGACTGGTCCCCGGACGGCGCCACGCTCGCCTTCGACCGCACGGACGACGAGTCCGCCGGCCGGATCTGGACGATCGGCGCCGACGGTGCCGACGCCCGCCAGGTCGGCCCGCTCTGCGAGACCGGCGCCCCCGACTGCACCAACGAGCAGGAGATCACCCCGGCCTTCTCCCCCGACGGCCGGCAGATCGCCTTCAGCCGCGCCTGGGGAGCCACCGACCCGACCGCCGGCCAGATCCAGTACAGCGACGTCTACGTCATGAGCCCCGACGGCACCAACGTCCAGCGGCTGACCTTCCTCACCAACGACAAGCCGTACTCCGGCCTCGTCACCAACCCCTCCTGGTCACCGGACGGCAAGCAACTCGTCTTCTCGTACCAGACCAGCGCCACCGGCCAGCCCGCCAACGGCCGCGCCCTCTACCTCGTCAACGCCGACGGCACCGGGCTGCGCCGGCTCACGCCCTGGGAGCTGCGCGCCGGCGACCGGGCCAACTGGTCCCCCGACGGCAGCCAGATCATCTTCACCACCTACCCGGCAGGCCCCGAGAACACCCCCGGCGGCGGCATCTACACCGTCCACCCCGACGGCACGGCCATCGGCGCCCTCACCCCCGGGCCGTCCGACGTCTTCTACGGCGTCGCCAGCTACTCCCCCGACGGCGCCTCGATCGCCTACGCCCAGGCCCCGCTCAACGGCACCGCCGAGCTGTACACGATGAAGAACGACGGCTCGAACGCCACGCCGGTCACCAGCACTCCCGACCGCTGGGAAACCCGGCCCGCCTGGGGTACGGCCGTGGCCCCCTAGCCGGGGCGCCGGCCGGTCACGAGGCCGTCGGCTGCGGGCTCATCGCGTGCTCGTAGAGCTTCTCCCGCGTCCGCTTGAGCAGTTCGGCGGCCTTCTTCCGCGACGCCTCCTCCGCCTTGTCGAGCGCGCCCGGGTAGTCCGCGGACATCCCCGCGCCCGCGCCGTAGTCGACGTCGACCGTCAGACGCACGTTGCCGTCGCAGACACCCGACTTGAACGACAGTTGGTCGACCGGCCCCGGGATGGTGTCGGTGAGCGGGTGCCGGACCGCCACCTCATAGCCCTCCTGGCCGAGGCCCCCGCCATCGGTCTTCACGAACTTCCGCGTCTCGGTCGGCTTGGGCCCGCCCAGCGGGGCCTTGGCCGTCTCCGCCTCGACCTCCAGCCAGTGGCAGCCGCGGGCCGCCTCGAAGACGGTCACGTCGATGCTCACCCGCCAGTCCTCCGTCGCCGGACCGCCCGTGTAGCCGCAGCTGATCGTCTTGGACGGGTCGCCCGCGATCCCGTCGGTCGTCACCGGTATGGAGCTCCTCAGCTGCCCCGGCAGGCCGGGATCACCCACCGTCGCGCAGAGGTCGCCGACCGTCCGGTACCAGCCGACGTGGCCCGCCTTGCCGTCGGCGCTGTTTCCACCACTACCGGTGCCGTCGCTTCCGCAGGCGGCGAGGAACACGAGGCCGGCAGCCACGAGCGCGGCCGCACCGGTACGGGTGGTTCGGTTTCGAGTCGTCACGGCGCCAGGCTAGAGCCGATCCCCGCTCGAAGTCCGCGGAATGCAGAACTCCGGGAAACGCAAAGAACCCCCGATCCGTGATGGATCGGGGGTTCTCTGTGAATGATTGTTCGGCGGCGTCCTACTCTCCCACAGGGTCCCCCCTGCAGTACCA
>NZ_JBHJUK010000276.1:0-5000 GCF_042266225.1 Kitasatospora sp. NPDC056181 | reverse complement strand
CCGCCTGCCGGGAGCGACACCTCCCCGTGACCGTCGCCGAACGCGGCTCCGCCCCTCTGGTGGGCGCGCTCGGCGGGGTGATCGGCGAGGTCGCCACACAGATGCACCTCGACCACGGCGTCGACCTGCGCTGCGGCGTCATGGTCACGGCTCTGGTGGGCGATGCGGCGGGCCGGGTACGGGCGGCCCGGCTGTCCGACGGCGCCGAGATCGAGACCGACGTGGTGGTCGTCTCGCTCGGCGCCCTCCGCAACACCGAGTGGCTGGCCGGCTCGGGACTGGGCGCCGGCCCCCGCGGCATCGCCTGCGACGCCGGCTGCCGGGCGTTCGACATCCGCGGCATCGTCACCGACGACGTGTTCGTGGCCGGGGACGTGGCACGGGCCCCGCACCCGCTGTTCGGCTACCAGTTCCTGTCCCTGGAGCACTGGGGCAACGCCGTCACCCAGGCCGAGGTCGCCGCGCACAACATGATCAGCACCGGCCCGGACCGCATCCCCCACCTGTGGGTTCCGGCCTTCTGGTCCTCCCAGTTCGGAGTGAACATCAAATCCGTGGGCGTGCCCTCCATGGGCGAGGAGATCCTCGTCGCCCAGGGGTCGCTCGCCGAACGCCGGTTCACCGCCGTCTACGGGTACCAGGGGCGGGTCATCGGCGCGGTCACCTTCGACCACGCCCGCTGGCTGGAGTTCTACCAACGGCTGATCGAGACGACCGCGCCGTTCCCGCCGGAGTTCCCCACCCTGGACCGGCGCCCCGAGGGGCGCGGCCCCGTCCCGGCCGAGTTCCCCGACCCGTCCGTGCCCACGCACGGCCCGACGGTCACCGTCAGCGGCTACTCACCGGCCGACCAGCGGCTCACGTTCACCCCCGCCCGGCCGTGACGCATGGACGGCCGCACCCAAGGACTCGTCATGACAAACGTCTCGCTGCTGCAGCAGATCACCGACTACTCCAGTCGCGCCGACCCGTACCCCCTCTACGCGGAACTGCGCAGGACTCCGGCGTACCGGGACGAGACCGGCACCTACGTGATCAGCACGTACCACGACATCATGAACCTCCTCCACGACCCGCGGATCAGCTCCGACGTCCGCAACCGGACGGCGCCCGACACCGGACTGACCAAGGAGGAGGAGGGCGGGGTCCTCCCGCCGACCTTCCTGAAGCTCGACCCGCCCGAGCACGACCGGCTCCGGGGCATCACCAACCGCTCCTTCGGACCTCCCCACACGCCCCGGCGCATCGACGGCATGCAGGGCGAACTTCGGACCATCGTCACGGACCTCATCAACGGCCTGGACGGTGACACCATCGACCTGGTCGACCGGTTCTCCTACCCCTTCCCGGTCAGCGTGATCTGCCGGCTCCTCGGCATTCCCCGCGAGGACGAGGCCAAGTTCCACGGCTGGGCCGACACCGTCGCCGCCAGTCTCGACCCGCAGCACGGCCAGGACGCCGCCGAGCGCGACCGCGCCGCCCAGGACGCCCGGATGCAGCTCGGGATGTACCTGAACGGTCTGATCGAGGACCGCCGCAAGTCGCCCGGCGACGACATGCTCTCCCAGCTCATCACCGGCCACGGCTCCGACGCCATGACCAGCATGGAAGTGCTCAGCACCGCCGCCCTGCTGCTCATCGCCGGCCACGAGACGACGGTCAACCTCATCACCAACGGCATGCTCACCCTGCTGCGCCACCCGGACGTCCTGGAGCGGCTCCGCGACGACCCGCGCCTGGCCGTGCCGATCGTCGAGGAACTCCTGCGGTACGAGCCCCCCGTGCAGCTGCTGCCCAACCGCACCCCCATCTCCGACATCGAGGTCCGCGGCGTCACCATTCCCAAGGGCGCCACGATCTGCCTGGTGCTGGCGGCCGGCAACCGCGACCCGCAGCGCTTCGAGGATCCGGACCGGTTCGACCCCGACCGCAAGGACGTCCAGCACCTCGGGCTCGGAAGCGGGATCCACAGCTGCTTCGGCGCACCGCTCGCCCGGCTGGAGGCCCAGATCGCCCTCGCCGAACTCGCCCGCCGGTTGGAGCGGCCACGGCTCGTGGAGGACCCTCCGCCCTACCGCCAGAACGCCGTACTGCGCGGGCCCCGTCATCTGGCGATCGCCGTCGACGGCGTCCGGCCCTGACCCAGCAGCGATCTTGTGGCGCGGATCGGTTTCTCCGGGAAGCAGATGGGCGCCGAGGTCGGCAAGCGCGCCGCCGAGGAGTACAGAAAGGCCGGCTGGAACGCGGCCGACACCCGGATCATCTCGGCCTGGAAGCAGGACGTCACGGTCTGCGGCGACCGGGTGGAGGCCGCCAAGGAGGCGTTCAGCGCCGGGGCCGCGCAGGTACGGAACATCGACGTCGCGACCGACAACACGCCCACCGGTGCCCAGGACAAGATCGCCGCGACGATCACCGCGAACGTGGGCGTCAAGCACTGGGTGGTGTGGGGCTGCAATGACGAGAACGTCCTGGGCGGCGTCACCGCCCAGCAGAACGCGGGCGTCGGCGCCGACGACGTCATCGGCGTCGGACTGGGCGCCTACCTCGCCTGCAAGAGCTGGAGCGGTAACAAGCCCTCCGGCATGAAGGCCGCGCTGTTCATCAACGGCAAGGACGTCGGCGCCCTGGCCGTGCAGAGCATGTACGACAGGCTCAAGAACGGCAAGGATTTCCCGAGGGAGGCCTTCGCTCCCACCACGATGGTCGACCCGACCACCTGGAAGTCCGCCGGCGTCACCTGCAGCTGACATCACCCCCCGGGAACGGGCCGCACCCCCAATGGAAGGCCCCGCTGCCAATGGAAGGCCCCGCTGCCCCCGACAGTCCGGCATCCGCCCCGCCGGACGGTTGGGGGCACTCCGGCCCGAAACGGGCTCCGCCAACCTCCCGAACGACTCCGAGGTGACCCGACGGGCCCAGCCCGCGATGCGCACCCGGATCCCCGCCCGCCCACCACCGGACCGGCCACCACCGAACCGGCCGCCACCGAACCGGGCACCACCGGACCGCCCACCACCGGCGCCGGTGTCCGCCAGGTCACCCAGCGCTTCGGTGCGGTGGTGTGTGCTGGATGAGGTGTCCGCTCAGAGCGCTGAAGCGCCCGGGTAGTGGCGGCGGAGTTCGGTGAGCACCTGCTCGTCGGCCACCTTGACGTCCCAGAACGAGCTGTCCACCTCGGTCAGGACGACCATCGGCATGCCCCCCTCGGAGAACCCGGAGGCCTCGGCGTCGATCAGCTGGACGCCAGGGGCTACCAGTGAGAGCAGCGTCAGGGCGTCCATGCCGTCGCCGGCGGAACGGCGCTCCAACTCCGCGGTGAGGTCCCACTTCTCGGAGCATTCGACGCGCCACCGCAGCCCCAGGCCGAAGCTGCCGAGGCGGGTGAGCAGTTCGGCCGGCGTCACATAGTGGTCGCCCTGCCACGCGGGGAAGGTGATCCCGTTCACCCTGCTTCTGCTTCGGTCGTGGACTTCGGTACGGGATCCCCCTCGTGGGGCACCTCGCCGTTCGACTCCTGTGGGGTGGGGTGGGTGAGGAGGGCGTTGACGAGGGCGGGGAGGGTCTGGTGGTAGGTGTTCTGCCAGGCGAGGGTGGGCCATTGGGGGGCGAGGGAGGTGAGGTAGGGGTGCTGGGCGGGGTCGAGGTTGGGGAAGGCTTTGGGGGTGGGGGCGGGGTTGTTGTGGTGGGTGTGGTGGGCGCGGACACGGACGAGGATTTCGCCGACCGTGTAGTACCAGATGGTGCGGAAGGTGTGGACGGCTTGTTGGGGGGTTTGTCCGGTTTCGGTGGCGGCGGTGATGATGGTTTCGATGAGGGTGAGGGCGTTGTCGCCGAGGCGGGTGATGAAGCCGTCGGTGGTGATGGCCTGGGCGGCGAAGGGCCAGGCGGCGAGGGTGTCGTGGATGGCGGCGGCGGCGTTGGTGATGCGGATGGCGGGGTCGGGGTGGGGGGCGGGGAGGGGGATCTGTTCGGCGTAGTCGTGGATGAGTTGGATGAGGAGGTCGTCCTTGTCGCGGACGTGGTGGTAGAGGGTGGTGGCGCCGATACCGGTTTCGGTGGCCAGGCGGCGGATGGTGAGTTCTTCCCAGCCGTCGCGGTCGATGAGCCGGCGGGCGGCGGCGAGGATCTGGGCGCGTGAGGTGACGGGGGGTCGGCCGACGCGGCGGGGTGTGGTGGGCATCGTTCCATCATGCCTTTCGTAGGTGGGGTGCTCTGGTTCGGGGTGACATCGGCAGGGGTGGCCCGCCGGTGGGTCGTGGTCGCCGGTCGGTGTGTCCGTGGCGGTGCCCGGGGTGCTCTCGGGCTGGCGCCTTCGTGTCGGCGGGGGTGTCCGGTCGGTGCGTCCGTGGCGGTGTGGGTTGTGTCGATTGTGGTGTCCGGGTTGCTTGTTGGTGGTGTGGCGAGTGGTGGCGCGGCCGGGGCGGTGGTCGGGGTTTCTGCTCGACAGGGGGTAGGGCCGATGCTAGTTTCAGAACCTGTTCGGAAATTCTACTGGCGCGCGATGATCGCAGGGGCTGGGTCGCAGTGACGAACAATGAATCGGCTGAAACACAGTCAGGATCCATGGGGCGAGCGGGAATTGGCCCCTCAGGTGCGGCGGGGCCGTCGGGCCTGGCAAGCCGCGGTGGCACGCCGGAGAGCGTGACGCGGGATGGTGGTGAGTCAAGAAGCACAGACATGAGAGGTGTTGCACCGTCGTCAGGATTCCGCCGATGGTCCGACGGGAGGCGGGGTGCCGCGACGGCAGTCGGCGCCGACTCGTCCAGAGGTGTAGCTGACGATTCGTCAAAGAGCTTGAGGGCAGTTGGGTCTGGCTCTGCTCCCGGTTCTGCGGCTGCCTCGTCGGGTTCGGGTTCGGGTTCGGGTGATGGTTCGGGTTCGGGTGGGGTTTCGGTGGGTGCCGGGGTGACGTTGGCTGCGGTGGCGGTGGTGCAGTTGATGGTGTCGTTGGATCTTTCGGTGGTGAATGTGGCGTTGCCGGAGATCGGTTCGGGGTT
>NZ_JBHJUK010000275.1:0-5137 GCF_042266225.1 Kitasatospora sp. NPDC056181 | reverse complement strand
ATCCAACTCCCCGTACGACACCTCCACACCCTCGAACACCACCGCCACCGCACCCGGCGACCCCGCCACCCGACCCGCGAACAACGCCGGCACCAGCGCCCCCGGCACCACACGACCCGTGTCGTTCCACCCCTCCAGAACCTGCCGGCGCTCCTCCGCGCCCAGCACCTCAACGGCCGAGAGGCGGGTCTGCGGTGCGTCGGCGATCGTGTCGACGACGCCGGCCAGGTGATCGGCCACTCGCCGAACGGTCCCGGCGTCGAAGAGGTCGGCTGCCGCGGTGAGGGTCAGTTCCAGGCCTGCCGGGGCGCCCCGGGAGTCGAGCGCCTCCCCCACAGCCACGTCCAGGTCGAACTTGGCCACCAGGGCGTCCGTCTCCCCCGGAAGGGAGCTGATCCGCAGCCCGGTGGCGTCCGCGGTCGATCCGCCACCGGTCGAACCGCCCCCGGTGGCGGTGCTGTTCTGCACGGTCAGCATGACCTGGAACAGCGGGTGACGGGCCAGCGAGCGGACCGGTGCCAGTTCCTCCACCAGACGCTCGAACGGCACGTCCTGGTGCGCGAACGCGTCCAGGCCGGTCTGCCGGACCCGCTCCAGCACCTCGCCGAACGTCGGGTCACCCGACACGTCGGTGCGCAGCACCAGGGTGTTGACGAAGAAGCCGACCAGGTCGTCCAGCGCCTCGTCCGTACGCCCGGCGACCGCCGTCCCGATCGGGATGTCGGTGCCCGCGCCGAGACGCGACAGGGTCACCGCCAGGGCGCTCTGGAGCACCATGAAGAGGGTCGCCCCCCGCTCCCGCGCCAGTGTGACGAGCCGGTGGTGCGTGTCGGCGCTCAGGTTCAGCCGGACGCTCAGGCCCCGGCGCGAGGCCACCGCCGGGCGCGGCCGGTCGGCCGGCAGCTCCAGCTCCTCCGGAATTCCGGCCAACGCCGTGCGCCAGTAGGCGAGTTGTTCGGAGAGGACGCTCTCCGGGTCGTCCTCGGAGCCGAGGACCTCCTGCTGCCACAGGGCGTAGTCCGCGTACTGCACCGGCAGCGGCTCCCACTGGGGCGCACCCCCTGCACGGCGCGCCGCGTAGGCCGTGGAGATGTCCCTCAGCAGTGGTGCCAGCGACCAGCCGTCGCCGGCGATGTGGTGCAGGACCATCAGCAGGACGTGCTCGTCCTCGGCGGTCCTGAACAGCCGGGCCCGTACCGGTATCCGCGTGGACAGGTCGAACGGTTCGGCCGCCATCCGGGCGATCGTGGCCTTCAGTTCCTCCGGGGCTACGGCCGCGAACGGCAGCTCGAACCCGGTCTCGCCGGCGTCCAGGATGCGTTGGTGGGGCCTGCCCCCGGAGGCGGGGAAGACGGTCCGCAGCACCTCGTGGCGGCCGATGACGTCCCGCAGGGCGGCGTCGAGTGCCCCGCGGTCGAGGTCCCCGGTCAGGCGCAGGGCCATCGGGATGTTGTAGGTGGCGCTCGGACCTTCCAGCTGGCTCAGGAACCACAACCGGCGCTGCGCGAACGACAACGGAATCATCAGGACTCCTCCTGCTTACGCATCGGCCGCAGTGCCGGCCTAGCTTTCTTCTGAATACCAGCCTGATCTGCCAGCCAGGCGGCCAGTGCGGCCGGCGTCGGCAGTTCGAACAGCACGCGGATCGGCACCTCGACCCCCGAGGCCGCGCGGACCCGGTTGGCCAGCTTGGCGACGAGCAGCGAGTGGCCGCCGAGTGCGAAGAAGTTGTCCTCCGCCCCGACCACCGTCAGTCCCAGGACCTGGGCGAAGGCCTCGCAGAGCAGTTCCTCGCGCGCGTTCGCCGGGCCCCGGCCGGTGCCCGCGACGACCGTGTAGTCCGGGAGGGGCAGGGCCCTGCGATCCAGCTTCCCGTTCACGGTCACCGCCAGCGCGTCCAGCACCACCACCGCCGAGGGCACCATGAACGGGGGCAGCACGTCGGCGACGTGGCGGCGCACGGACTCGGCCAGTTCGGCGGAGGCCGCGGCGGCCTGCCCGGCGGCCGGAGCGGCGGCAGGCGCGTCGACCGCCGCATCGGCCGACGCATCGGCCGACGCTCCGGCGGGAGCTTCCGCCGGCACCACGTAGGCCACCAGCCGCTAGTCGCCGGGGACGTCCTCACGGGCGACCACCGCCGCCTGCGTCACACCCGGGTGGTCCGCGACCACGGCCTGGACCTCGCCCGGCTCGACCCGGAACCCGCGGATCTTCACCTGCTCGTCCGCCCGGCCGGCGAACACCAGCCGCCCGTCCGTCGTCCACCGCGCACGGTCGCCCGTGCGGTACATCCGCTCGCCCGCGGCGCCGAGCGGCGAGGCGACGAACCGCTCCGCCGTCAGCCCCGCGCGCCCGGCGTACCCGCGCGCCAGGTTGGCGCCGGCCACGTACACCTCGCCGGCCACCCCGGGCGGCGCCGGCTGCAACGCATCGTCGAGGACGTACACCCGGCTGTCGACGACGGGCGTGCCGAGGTGCGGCTGCTCGTCGGGTCGCAGCGGGGCCGACACGGCGGCGGCCACCGTCGTCTCGGTCGGCCCGTAGCCGTTGAGGAAGCGCCGGCCGTCCGCCCAGCGCGCCACCAGCTCACCGCTCAGGGCCTCGCCGACCGCCGCCACCGTCGACAGCGACGGCAGGGTCGCCGGGTCCAGCGCCCCCAGCGCGGCGGGCGGCGCGAGCAGGTGCGTCACCCCGTGCCGCGCCACCAGCTCCGTCAGCCCCGCCCCGGGCAGCAGCTCCTGTGCTGTGCCCAGCACCAGCCGGGCTCCGTTGCAGAGCGCCAGCAGGATCTCGAAGACCGCGCCGTCGAAGCCGACCGAGGCGAACTGCAGCACCCGGCTCGCCCCGTCGACCGCGAACCGCTCGACCTGCGTCCGCCGCAGGGCGGCCACCCCGGTGTGCGGGACGACCACGCCCTTCGGCCGTCCGGTCGAGCCGGAGGTGTAGATGACGTACGCGGCGTGCTCCGGTGACAGCGCCCCCGTGCGGTCGGCGTCCGTCACCTCCGCCGGGTCGCAGCCGGCCAGTTCGGCGGCGAGTTGCGGCCCGTCCAGTACCAGGACCGGCAGGCCGGGGGCCTGGGGCGCCGGGCCCGGGACCGAGCCCGCGTTCGCCGTGGTGGTCAGTACGCAGACGGGCGACGTGTCCGCCAGCATGAGGGCGATCCGCTCGGCCGGGTGCGCCGGGTCTAGCGGCAGGCAGGCGGCCCCGGCCTTCCAGGTCGCGAGGAAGGCGACCACCAGTTCCACCGAGCGGTCGGCCAGGACGGCCACCACCGACTCCGGGCCGACACCACGGCCGATCAGCAGCCGGGCCAGCCGGTTCGCCCGCGCGTCCAGCTCCGCGTAGGACAGCTCGGTGTCGCCGAGGACCACCGCCACCGCCTGCGGCGTCCGCGCCACCTGGGCGGCGAACAGCCCCGCCACCGTCCTCGGCGGCACGGCCCGCGCCGTCGTGTTCCACTCCTCGACGACCTGGCGGTGCTCGTCCGGATCCAGGACCCGGATGCTCCGGACCGGGGCGTCGGGCGCCTCCGCCAGCGCGGCCAGCACGCGGACCAGCCGGTCCGCGAGGCGCCGGGCGGTGCCCGCGTCGAAGAGGTCCGCCGCCGCGATCAGCACGCCGTGCAGGCCCGCCGGCGCCCCCTCGGCGTCCAGCAGCTCGCCGAAGCTCAGGTCCAGGTCGAACTTGCCCGCCGCCGGACCGGCCGGCACCGCGCCCGCCCGCAGACCGGGCAGCGCCAGCGAGGCCGATCCCGTGTTCTGCATCGTCAGCATGGTCTGGAACAGCGGGTGGCGGGCCAGCGACCGGGCCGGGGAGAGCTCCTCGACCAGCCGCTCGAACGGCACGTCCTGGTTGGCGAAGGCGTCCAGGCCCCGCTCCCGGACCCGCTCCAGCACCTCGGCGAACGTCGGGTCGCCCGAGAGGTCGGTGCGCAGGACGAGCGTGTTGACGAAGAAGCCGACCAGGTCGTCCAGCGCCTCGTCCGTCCGCCCGGCGACCATCGAGCCGATCGGGATGTCCTCGCCCGCGCCCAGCCGGTTGAGCAGCACCGCCACGGCGGACTGCAGCACCATGAACAGGGTCACCCCGCGCTCCCGCGCGAGCTCCCGGAGCCGCTCGTGCAACCCGGCCGGAACGTCCACGGCCACCTGGTGGCCGCGGTGCGAGGCCATTCCCGGCCTGACCCGGTCCGCGGGAAGCTCCAGCTCCTCCGGGAGGCCGGCCAACGCCGAACGCCAGTAGGTCAGTTGACCGGCGAGCACGCTGTCCTGCGCCCCCTCCACCCCGAGCAGCTCGCGTTGCCACAGGGCGTAGTCGGCGTACTGGACCGGCAGCGGCGCCCAGTCGGGGGCCCGGCCGGCCAGCCGCGCGGTGTAGGCCGAGGAGAGGTCGCGGGCCAGCGGCGCGGTCGACCAGCCGTCGGTGGCGATGTGGTGGACGAGCAGCAGCAGGACGTGCTCCTCCGGGCCCAGCACGAACAGCCGTGCCCGCAACGGGATCTCAGCGGCCAGGTCGAACGGGCGCCCGGCCGCGTCACGCACGGCCGCGTCCAGCTCCGCCGCCGTCACCTCGACGGTTCGCAGGCGGAACCCTGCCTCCTCGACCGCGAGGATCCGCTGGTGGGGCTCGCCGTCCACCGCGGGGAACACCGTGCGCAGCACCTCGTGGCGCCCGAGGACGTCACGCAGGGCGGCGGCGAGCGCGTCCCGGTCCAGCGCACCGCTCAGACGCAGCGCCGTCGGCGTGTTGTAGGTGGCACTCGGCCCCTCCAGCTCGCCCAGGAACCAGAGCCGGCGCTGGGCGAAGGAGAGCGGCACCCGCTCCGGTCGCTCCTGGCGTGCGAGCGCGGTGCGGCCCGTGCCGGCCTGGCCCAGGGCGGCGGCGAGGGCGGCGGGCGTCGGCGCCTCGAACAGCGCCCGGACCGACAGTTCCACGCCGAGGACCGTCCGGACGCGCCCGACCAGGCGCATCGCGAGCAGGGAGTGCCCGCCGAGGGCGAAGAAGTCGTCCTCCACCCCGACCGCGGGCAGACCCAGGATCTCGGCGAACGCCTGGCAGAGCAGCTCCTCCCGCGCGTCCGCCGGCCCGCGGCCCACGCCGGCCGCGTACGCGGGGGCGGGCAGCGCCTTGCGGT
>NZ_JBHJUK010000274.1:0-5252 GCF_042266225.1 Kitasatospora sp. NPDC056181 | reverse complement strand
TTCGCCCGCGCATCCAGCTCCGCGAACGACACCTCCACCCCGTCGCACGACACCGCCACCGCACCCGGCACCCGCGCCACCTGCGCCTCGAACAGGCCGGGCACCAGACCACCCGGCAACTCCACCGCCGTCCCGGCCCACTCCTCCACCACCAGGGCACGCTCACGCGCACCCAACACCCCCACCGCCGACAACCGCGTGTCCGGGGCCTCCTCCAACGCCGAGAGCAGATTGGCCAACGCCGTCTGCAACAGGACGCCGACCCGCGCCGGGTCGGCCGGAGCTGCGGCGTGGACCGTCACCTCGAACCCGGTTCCCCGGTCGCCCACGGACACGTTCAGGGGGTAGTTCGAGCGGTCCCAGAGATAGAGCACCCGCACGCCTTCGAGGCCGGTGCCCCCGTCCTGATCGGGACCACCGACGGCGGACCGGTTGTAGCGGTAGTTGAAGACGGAGCTGAACAGCGGACTCGAACCCGGCATCGCGCTGGCCCGCTGCGCGACGGCCAGCGGCGCGTGTTCGTGCACCAGCAGCTCGGCCAGCTGGTGGCGCAGGCCGTCGAGGGCCTCGTCGACCGTGGCCGACCCGACCCTGACGCGAACCGGGAGCGTGTTGAGGAAGAGACCCGGCACCCGGTCCGAGCCGGCGCCGGAGTCCATCCGCCCGAACAGCACCGTGCCGAACACCACGTCGTCCCGGCCCGACACGGTCGCCAGTACCCGCGCCCACGCCAGGTGGAACACCGTCGCCGGACTCACCCCGCGGGAACGGGCCAACTCCCGGAGACGGGAGGACAGTTCTCCGTCCAGCGTCAGCTGCGCCTGCTCGGAATCCGTGCCGTCCCCGCGCACGTCGACCAACCCGAACGGCGCCGTCGTCTCCTCCACATCGCCCAGCAGCCCGGCGAAGTAGCGCTCGTGCTCCTCCTGCGACACACCGAGCCGGGCCTGAGCAACAAAGCTGCGGAACGGCAGCGGCTCCGGGAGCGCGTCGCCGTTGCCCGACAGGATGGCGCGGAGCTCGCCGAGCACCACGTCGATCGTGGTGTGGTCCTGCACCAGGTGGTGGATGCGCACCAGCGCGAGCCACTCGCCGGCGACCTCCCCGGCCGCCGTCAGCACCCGGATGAGCGGGGCGGCGGTGAGGTCGATCCCGCCCCCGCCCGCAGCCACCAACTGGCCGACCAGGTCGGGTTCCTGCGGATTCAACTCGACCTGCTCAACCGGGAGCTCGGCCCGCCGGGTGACGACCTGGACGGGCTCGCGGAGGTCCTCCCAGACGATCGCCGTGCGGTACACGTCGTGCCGGTCCACCACCTGCTGGAGCGCGGCGAGAAACGCATCCAGGCGCTCGCGCGAGTCGAATCCCAGCACCATCGGCTTCGCGTAGACGTCCGTCGAGTGCTGATCGGCCATCAGATGATGGAAGAGAATGCCTTCCTGGAGCGGCGCGAGGGGGTAGAGGTCCGCAATGTTCGCCGCACCACCCGGGATGCGCGCCACCAGACGGGCGACCTCGGTTTCGTCCAGGTCCACCAGCGGCAGCATCCCGGGCGTGATCTCGTGAGCGCCCTCGGGGATCAGGTTCGGCGGGACGGCAACCCGCTCGGCACCGGACGCGGCCGCCAGTCCGGCAGGCGTCGAGCTCTGGAACAGCGCCCGCACCGAGACGGAGACGCCCTGCCTTCGCAGGTCCTCCACCAGCGAGACGGCCAGCAGCGAATGCCCGCCCAGAGTGAAGAAGTTGTCGTCGACACCGACGCTCTCCAGGCCCAGGGCCCGCGCGAACGCGGCGCACAGGATCTCCTCCTGCACCGACGCCGGGCCGCGACCGGCACCCGCCACGGCGGCGAAGTCCGGGGCGGGCAGCGCCCTGCGGTCCAGCTTGCCGTTGCCCGTCAGCGGCAGCGCGTCCAGCACCATCACCGCCGACGGCACCATGTGCTCCGGCAGCTTTGATCCCGCGAACTCACGTACAGCAGTGGGCAGTTCGTCGGATGCTTCAACGGTGGGGACAACGTAGGCGACCAGGCGGCGGTCACCGGGGGTGTCCTCGCGGGCGACGACCGCCGCGTGCGCCACGCCCGGATGGGCGGCCAGCACCGCCTCCACCTCACCCGGCTCGATCCGGAAACCCCGCACCTTCACCTGGTCGTCCGTACGGCCCAGCACCACCACACTGCCGTCCGCCGTCCAGCGGGCGCGGTCACCGGTGCGGTACATCCGCCCGCCCTCGGCACCGCCGAACGGGCAGGCCACGAACCGTTCCGCCGTCAACCCGGCCCGGCCCACATAGCCGCGCGCCAACTGCACACCCGCGACGTACAACTCACCCGCAACCCCTGGCGCCACCGGCTGCAGGAACCCGTCCAGCACGAACAGCCGCGTGTTCCCGACCGGACGACCCACCGGCACCACACCGGACGCCACCGACTCCGCCGTCAGGCGCGTCGTCGCGACACCGATCGTCGCCTCCGTCGGCCCGTAGTGGTTGAACACCCCACGCTCGCCGGCCGCCTCCAGCAGCCCCTCCACCAGCGCGGCCGGGGCGGCCTCTCCGCCCAGCACCAACGACGCCGCGGGCACCACACCCCCCGGTCCGGCTACAGCGGCCAGCGCGGAAAGGTGCGAGGGCACCACCTTCACGAAGTCGATCCGGTGCTCGGCGAAGTACGCCGCCACCGCCGCCGGATCCGTCACCGCCTCCTCAGGGAGGATGTGCAGCTCACCCCCGGTCGCCAGGCTGGCGAACAGCACCGTGTTCCCCAGGTCCGTCGCCTGCGCCTGCAACAACGCATACCGACCACCCTCACCGCCGAACCCGACCCGGGACGGCACCGACCCCACATAGTTCGCCAAAGCCCCGTGCGTCACCCCCACACCCTTCGGACGCCCCGTCGACCCCGACGTGTAGATGACGTAGGCCAACCCGTCCGCCAGAAGCTCCAGTTCGGGCGAGCTGTCCGGCTGTCCGGCCAGTTCGGCCGCCACCACCGGGTCGTCCAGGGCAATGGTGCGTGGTCCCCCCTCGGCCGGGTCCGCGATCACCGATTCCGGCTGTGCCGCGGCTCGGCGCAGCACGAGGTCCGCCCCGCTGTCGGCCAGCAGGTGGGCGATCCGGTCCGCCGGCTGCCCCGGGTCGATCGGCAGGTAGGCGGCGCCCGCCTTCCACACCGCCAGGATCGCCGCGATCGTGTCCGCTCCGCGCGGCAGGCAGATGCCCACCACCGCCTCCGGGCCGACACCCTGTCCGACCAGGTAGTGCGCCAGCCGGTTCGCCCGTGTCGCCAGCTCTCCGTAGGACACCTCAGTGCCGTCCACCACGAGCGCCACCGCGTCCGGCGTGCGTGCCGCCTGCACCTCGAACGACTGCGGGACCATCAGCTCCGGCAGCGGCTGCGCCGTCCGGTTCCACCCCTCCAGCACCTGGTCGCGCTCGGCCGGGTCCAGCACCTCCACCCGGTTCACACGGGCCAGCGGGTCACCGGCCATCGCCGACAGCACTCGCACGAGGCCGTCCGCGATCCGCTCCGCCGTCGCCGGGTCGAACAGGTCCGCCGCCGCCGTGAGCGCGCCACGCACCCCTGCGGGTTCACCCCGTTCGTCGAACACCTCGGACAGCACGAATTCGAGGTCGAACTTGGCCGCCTGGCGTCCGAGCGCGACCTCCTCGGCCAGGACGTCGGGCAGTTGAAGCACCGAGCCGGCGTCCGCCTGGGCCGAACCGGCGCTCTGCACCGTGAGCATCACCTGGAAGAGCGGGTGACGGGCCAGGGACCGGGCCGGGGAGAGCTCCTCGACCAGCCGCTCGAACGGCACCTCGTGGTGCCCGAAAGCGCCCAGCGTGGTCGCACGCACGCGCTCCAGGGCCTCGACGAACGTCGGGTCGCCGGACAGGTCGGTGCGGATCACGACGTTGTTGACGAAGAACCCGACGAGCTCGTTCAGCGCCTCGTCCATCCGCCCGGCGATCGCCGAGCCGATCGGGATGTCCTGCCCCGCCCCGAGTCGCGAGAGCGTCACCGACAACCCGGCCTGAAGCACCATGAACAGGGTCGCCCCGCGTTCCCGCGCAAGCTCGGCCAAGCGCCGGTGGACGTCCGCCGGAACCCGGACGGGAACGCTGTGGCCGCGATGGCCCGGCAACTCCGGACGCGTCCGGTCCGCCGGCAGCTCCAGCTCCTCCGGGAGCCCGGCCAGCGCCTCACGCCAGTAGGCCAGCTGTCCGGATATCACGCTGTCCGGGTCGTCCTCGCCCCCGAGCACCTCGCGCTGCCAGAGGGTGTAGTCCGCGTACTGCACCGGCAACGGCTCCCAGACCGGAGCGGCACCGGCGAGCCTCGCCGTGTAGGCAGCCGACAGGTCCCGCGCCAGCGGGCCGATCGACCAGTCGTCCCAGACGATGTGGTGCACCACCAGGACCAGCAGGTGCTCGTCCGGGCGAACGGCGAACAACCAGGCCCGCAGCGGTGCCTCCGACGCCAGGTCGAACGCGTACGCCGTCGCCCGCGCCACCGCGCCGGCCAGCTCCGCCGCGGCGACCGTCCGCCCCGGAAGCTCATCCGACGCCTCGGCCGCGGCCAGATCCAGACCGCCCAGCACGCCCCGGCCGCCCCGGTCGCCCCGGTCGCCCCGGTCGCTCGGCCCGCCGGAGTCGACGACCTCGACCACCGACAGCTCCCACGGCAGGGCATCCAGCTCAATGACCTGCTGGCAGGGCTGACCGTCGACCAGGGGGAACGTCGTACGCAGAACCTCGTGCCGTCCGACGATGTCCCGCAGGGCCGCACCCAGCGCCCCGTGGTCCAGCTTGCCGGTCAGCCGCAGGACCATGCGGTTGTTGTAGGTCGCGTTCGGCCCCGCCAGCTGCGCCAGGAACCAGAGCCGACTCTGTGAGAAGGACAACGGGATCATCGGGACTCCTCCTGCTTGCGCATCGGCCGCAGCGTGGGCCTGGCCTTCTTCGGGCCGGCGCTCCTGTCGGCGAGCCAGGCCGCGAGCCCGGCCGGGGTCGGTACCTCGAACAGCGTCGGCAGCGGCAGGTCCACCCCCAGGTCGGTCCGCAACCGGCCCGCCAGGCGCATGACCAGGAGGGAGTGGCCGCCGAGGGCGAAGAAGTCGTCCTCGACGCCGACCGCCTCCACGCCCAGGACCTCGGCGAACGCCTGGCAGAGGAGCTCCTCCTGGGCGTTCGCCGGCGCCCGGCCCGGCGTTCCCGATCCGGTGTACTCGGGGGCGGGCAGAGCCTTGCGG
>NZ_JBHJUK010000273.1:0-5258 GCF_042266225.1 Kitasatospora sp. NPDC056181 | reverse complement strand
CGACAAGGGGACGGCGGCGGCATCCACTGCATCACCCAGCAGCAGCCGAAGGCCTGACCGGCCGGCCGCCGGGTGGTGCGGCGTGACCCCGCGGATCGCGCCGCACCACCCGACGCCCCCGTCACTGCTCCGTCACATCGCCCCCGTACCAGGGGACGACAGACGTCTCCGTCACCGTCACTTGAGATGCCTCCCCAGGTCGTCGGTGGTGAGGCCGTGCGTGCTGTGCATCGCGATCGAACTGCAGGCGGCGCGCCGGGCACGCGCCTGCGCGAGGTGGGCCTGCTCGGCGAGCAGGCCGTCCACGTTCTCGGTCGGTCCGTTGCGGCGGTGGTGCAGGTACACCGCCAGGCCGGTCACGATCACGGCAAGACCGGCGATCAGGGCGATCAACGTGGCCATGGCCACCCCTCAAGGTCGTCGTTCCCCCACTGGTACGTACCCGGAGGACTGGCGGCCGAACCGGCCGTCGTCCCGCTCCGTGCCCCTGCGGGCACGGCCAGTATCGTGGGCAGCAGGCGGCACGGCCGCCACCGCACAGAGGAGAACAGCAGATGGCGGACGCCCGCCCGCGCCGCCCGGCGCGCCCCCGCGAGGAGGTCTTCGCCACCGCGCGGGCCGCGATCGCCGAACACGGGCTCGCCAAACTCACCATGGCCGGCCTCGGCAAGCAGCTCCAGATGAGCGCCGGGCACCTGCTCTACTACTTCGGCAGCAAGGACCAGCTCCTGCTGGAGACCCTGCGCTGGAGCGAGGACCAGCTCGGCACCCGCCGCCACGCCGCCCTGACCGACGGCACCCGGGACGTCTGGGACCGGCTCACCGCCTACACCCGCCTCTACCTCCCCGAGGGCCCCGGCGACCCCCGGTGGATCCTCTGGGTCGAGGTCTGGGGCCGCTCCCCCGCCAGCGAGGAGCTCCGGCAGGGGCAGCTGGAGATCGAGGCCCCGTGGGACGCGGACCTCGTGGCCCTCCTGGAGGAGGGCAGCGCCTCCGGCCGCTTCACCCCCGGGACCGCCGCGGACCGGGCCGCCCAGATCCGCGCCCTCCTCGACGGCCTCGCCGTCCCCCTGGCCCTGGGCCTCCCCGGCTCCGGACGCCCCCGGGCGCTGCACCTGGCCGAGTCGGCGTGCGGCACCCTGCTGGGCGCCGGCCGCTGACGCACCCCCGCTCCGGGGAGCGTGCTCCGGGGGAGCTGCTCCGGGTCGGCCCTCAGCCGGTCCAGATCGCGGCGGCCGTGCGGTCGTCGGCGTAGCCCCTCGCCCTGACCTGGACCTGGCGGAGGAAGTCGACGGTGCCCGGCGGGTGGGGGTGGGCCCAGTGGGACGAGAGGAAGTGGGCGACGGCCGGCTCGTCGGCGATCGGGCGGGCCAGGCCGGGGGTGCAGAGCAGCAGGATGTCGCCGACGGTGGCCGGGACCATCCGGAAGCGGAACGGGCGCGGGTCCGACACCGGGGTGTCCGGCACCGGCGGCTGACCGTCCGGGTGGTGCAGCAGCCGCGCGGCGTACGCGTCGATCCAGTGGCCGGAGCGCAGCAGGTAGAGCCCGCCCGGTCCGACCCCGAAGGCCGCCCGGTAGGACGCCTCCGGGTCGAGCGAGAGCAGCATGCAGTGCAACGAGGCGGGGGACTGAGCACCGTCGTCGCCCTCCGGTTCGGGGGCGAGCGCGCGCAGCGGGGCGGCGGCGCTGGTGGCGAGCCGCTGGAGGCCGTACCGGAGCCGGTCGCGGGCGCCGTCGCGCAGGTCGGCGGCGAGCCCGGTCCGGCTGCGGCCGATCGCGGTGGCGAGCTGACGGACGGCCTCGGCGGTGGCGGTGGCGACGGCCTCGGGGGCCACCTCGCCGTCCCCGGCGCTGCGGTCGAAGCCGCCGAGCGCGGCGAGCAGCAGGCCATCGGGCGCCTCGCCGAACCTGGTCACCAGCAGCGTGTCCCGGCGGGGCTCGCCGCGGTAGCGGGCGGAGTCGCCGCGGACCGAGACGGCGCGCAGGGTGGCGGCGCCGTACTGGGCGCCTTCCAGCACGGTGTCCGGTACGACGGCGCCCAGCATGCCCGGGTCCGCCTCCGGCACGGCGGTCGGCTCGGGCGCGTACGTGGGCGGGCGCTCGCCGACGTGCGGCACGGCGGGCCCGGCACCGGCGAGCACCGACCGCTGAGCGGGGCGCGGCGCGGGGGTGGGTTCGGGCGCGGGCGCGGGGGTGGGAGCTGGGGTGGGGGCTGCGGCTGGGGCGGGCGCGGGCGCGACGGGCTCCGGCCGAGGTGCAGGCTCCGGTGCCGACACGGCGGCCGGCGCGGGCTCGGGTTCGGGTTCGGGGGCGACCTCGGGCTCGGGGGCGACCTCGGGCTCGGGGGCCGGCGCGGGCTCGGGCGTCTTCTCCAGGACGGGAGCCGGTTCGGGGGCGGGCCCGCGCTCCGGCTCCAGGACCGCCTCAACCGCCGCGTCCGCCGGACTCGCCGCGTCCTCCGCCCAGGACGGGGCCGGGAACCTGTGCGTCTCCGCCGGGTCGCGTTGCTGCCCGATCACCCCGACCGCGGTGTCGAACCAGTCGTCGATGCTGTCCCGCTCCAGCACCGCCTCCTCGGCCGCCGCCTCGACAACCCTCTCGGCAGCCCGCTCGGCCGTCTCCTCAGCCGCCTCCTCGGCCAGGGCCTCAGCGGCGTCCCCGGCCACGGCCTCGGGCCCGGCCGTCTCCTCGCCCGCGGCCGCCGGTTCGTCCGTGCGCTGCCGCCCGATCAGCCCGGCCGCCGTCTCGAACCAGTCGTCGACGCTGCCCTCCCCCGCGTGCGCGTGCGGGGTGTCGGGGAGGGTGCCCGCCGGCCCTTCGTAGACCGTGTCCCACCAGCCGTCGTCCGGCCGGTGCTGCTGTGCGGGTGCACCCTTTTTGCTCATCTGGCGGCTCCTGGTCGGTCCGTCTGCGCGCCGCCCCCGGCGGGGCCGGACTCGACGTCATTGTCTCCAAGAGCAACGACGCTGTCCGGCTTTCGGCGACAAACCGTGCACTGATCGGATGCTCCCGATCACCGGGTTCGCCCCACGTTCCGCTTCCGTTCCGTCCGTGCTTGCCGGAACTGCCCCGAGCAGGGTGTTTACGGGGTGTTCGACCCCTTCGGAGGCCGAAAATGAGGGCCGAGGAGGGGCATCGCTTCACTCGTTCGGCTGATTAAATGTCCGCATGACCGCGTCGGCCCCCAGACCATCCCGACCGGGGAGGGCCGTCATCGCGGGCCGCCCGGTGGGTGCGCTCTGGGTCCTGCTGCTGGTCGGACTGCTGACGGTGCTCCCGTGTGCGGGCCAGGCCCAGGCGGTCACGGCCGACCGGTCCGGTCCTCCCGCGGCCGGCCCGTCCACCACCCTGTCCGGCCCGCTCACCGGGCCGTCCACCGACGTACCGGGACCACTCGGGGCGCCGGGCGCCCCGAAGGCGGCCCACCCGTCCCGCCACACGGACGGACCCCGGCACTGGACGTGGTGCTCCGCCGACGGCGAGCCGCCGCACCGCGACAACGGCTGCTCCGGCCACCCGTACTGCGGCCAGGACGCCCAGCTCCCCAACCCGCCGCCGCAGCCCCAGCCCGCCGTGACGCCGCGCCCGGACACGCCCGAGGCGCTGCCCCGGGTGGTGGCGCGCGGACTGCTGGACGGTCCGCGCCCGGCACCGGATCTGCACGAACTCCAAGTCCACCGGTCCTGAGCGGAACCCACCGCCGGCCGTCCCCCTGCCCGTCCGAGCGGACGGCAGGACGGGCGGCACCGACGGATCCGCCCCTCCACACCCCACTTCAGACCGCCGCGCCCGCAACGTGCGGCGGGGACAAGGACACCACATGGGTTCCGCCTCCAAGCAGTCCAACAAGCCCGGCGGCAAGCAGGGCGCGTCCGACCGCCGTGCCCGGATCGCCGAGCTCCGCGCCGCCGAGCAGCGCCGCGACCGCCGCAACAAGATCGTCGCCTCCGTGATCGCCGGCGTCCTGGTGATCGGTGCGATAGCCACCGGCACCTGGATCGTGGTCGACGCCAACAAGGACAAGAAGGCCAAGGAGGCCGCCGCCAACGCGCCGATCGACGGCGTGAAGACCTTCGGCGACCTGAGCCGCAACCACGTCAAGGAGAAGGTCAACTACCCGATGACCCCGCCGGTCGGCGGCGACCACAACGCGATCTGGCTGGACTGCATGGGCCACGTCTACGACCAGCCGGTCGAGAACGAGCGCGCCGTCCACTCGCTGGAGCACGGCGCGGTCTGGGTGACGTACAACGGCAAGGCCACGCCGGACGACATCAAGACCCTCTCCGACAAGGTCAAGGGCACCCCGTACTCGCTGATGAGCCCCTACCCGGACGAGCAGGGCACCATCACGCTCAACGCGTGGAGCACCCAGCTGGTGGTGGACAACGCCAACGACCCGCGGGTGGCCGAGTTCTTCACCAAGTACGTGCAGGGCAAGCAGACCCAGGAGCCGGGCGCGTCCTGCACCATGGGGTCGATGTGACCGCCGACGCGGTGACACCCGCCGACGCGGCGGCGCCCGGGGAGACGGAGGAGGCGGACCGGACCCCCGGCACCGCCCGCCGGCGGCTCTGGTGGCCGGCGGCGCTGGCCGCCGCGCTCGCCCTGGCCCTCGGGGTGCCCGCGCTGGTCGCGAGCGGGACGTCCGCGTCCGGCTCGTCCACGCTGACCGCCCCGGCCGACGACTCGCCCGAGGCCGGGTTCGCCCGCGACATGGCGACCCACCACCAGCAGGCCGTCGACCTGTCGTTCATCGTCCGGGACCGGACGGCCGACGAGCCGGTCCGCACCCTCGCCTTCGACATCATCAACACCCAGGCCAACCAGCGCGGGATGATGATGGGCTGGATCGACCAGTGGGGGCTGTCACAGCACACGCCGGCCAAGCCGATGGCGTGGATGAGGATGAACCACACGTACGAGGCGCACGACGGCTCGCTGATGCCCGGCATGGCCACCAACGCCCAGCTCGCCAAGCTGCGTTCGCTCAGCGGGCGGGAGGCCGAGGTGTACTACCTCCAGCTGATGCTGGAGCACCACAAGGGCGGGGTCGAGATGGCCCAGGGCTACGTCGACCTGGCGAAGAACGAGACCGAGAAGCGGCTCGCCCAGTCGATGGTGAACGGTCAGACCTCGGAGATGGGGCTGATCACCGACATGCTCAAGGAGCGCGGCGCCGCCCCCGGCGTGCCCGCGTCCTGAGCGACGACCCGCGTCACCCGGCCGGGGTGCGGCGGACGGTCGGACCGTCCGC
>NZ_JBHJUK010000272.1:0-5351 GCF_042266225.1 Kitasatospora sp. NPDC056181 | reverse complement strand
GCCCCCGACCCGGCGGGCGCCGCGCGCGCCCGCGCCGCTGCGGGCAGCCGGCCGGGCGGGCCTCAGGGCGGCGGGCAGGGCGTCCATGCCGGCGGGCACCCGGGCGGGCAGCCCGGTGGGCACGCGGGCGGGCCTCAGGGCGGGCCTCAGGGCAGGTACCCCGGCGTTCACCCCGGTGCCCGGGCCGGCGTCCACCCGGGCTCGCGGCCCGGTGCCGCGCAGCGACGGCCGCAGGGCCAGCCGGCCACCACGCCGATGCCCCGGCCCGAGGCCGCCCAGGCCACCCGGCCGCTGCGCCAGCGCCAGCAGACCCCGCCACCCGGACGGACCGGCGGGCCCGGCGGCCTCGCCGGACCGCACGAGCGGGAGCCACAGCGGGAGCGGGAGCCGCAGCGGACGGACCGGCCGCGGCGCACCCGCGACCGGCAGCACACCCCCGTCCCGGGCGGCCGCCCCGGCACATCACGGCAGCGGCTGCTGAGGCAGCGGCTGGTCGTCTTCGTCACCGTCACGCTCGGAGTGGCCCTGGCGATCGCGGCGGCACAGGGGTGCGAGAACCACAGCAACCAGGGTCACGGCCCGGCCGGCGGCGGGACCGTGAGCACCGCGCCCGTCCAGGCCGCCCAGCCGGCCGGGGCCGGGCAGTCGGTGGACGGTGTGTCGCCCACGGCGGTGCCCCAGACCGCGACCACCCCGCTGACCACGGCGGCCCGCGGCGACGGGGCGCTGGCGCCCGCCCAGGGCGCCGGGCCCACGGTCGACTGGCCGAACCGCAGCTACCCCGACCCGGCGGGTGGCCCCGCCATCGCGCTGCGGGACGGGCGGTCGGCGGGCGCCGGGCCGCAGGTCGCACTGAGCGCGGTCCTCCCGGCCCGCTACAAGGGTGCACCGGCCTCCCTGGTGGTGCTGCGGCGAGCAGAGGGATCGGTGCCGGTCGACCTGGTCCAGCTCTTCTCCTTCAACGGGGACGCGCCCGTACCTCTCGCCTCCCGTTCCTCGGCCGCCGACCCGCAGGCGACCGCCACCTGGCGGCTCGACAACGGCGCGCTGGTCCGTGAGGAGCGCAGCGCCCAGACGGGCGCCGCCGCCTCCACCCGCTACACGCTGCGGGCGGACGGGACCATGGAGGAGTCGTGGCCCGGCGCCCCCACCCTCACCGTCACCCCGCCACCGGCCGCCGCCCCCGCCCCGCCCACCGCCCCCGCGGGCTGACACCCCGGGGCACTCCCGGCGCCGCGTGTGCAGAACCCTCCGGGGCCCCGGGCAGGTACGGGAAGTCGGACCGGCCGACTTCCCACACCCCGGGCTGCGCCACCTGACCGGGCGCCCCCGGGAGCGGGCCAAGGCGGACCCGGGCAGCCGCAGACGCTCCGAACACACCCGCGCACAGGAAGTCGGACCGGCCGACTTCCACTCCCCCACCACGTACAGCGCGGCGACCGCCACCCGGCCGGACGGCAACGGGCGTCACTCCGGCGGGTCGAGTGGGAGCCGGGCCGGCCGGCTTTCCGTGTCAGGTGTCAGGAGGTCGCGGTGACGGCGTAGAAGGCCACGGCTGCGGCGGCGCCGACGTTGAGGGAGTCGATGCCGTGGGCCATCGGGATCCGGACGGGGTGGTCGGCGGCCGCGATGGCCTGGCGGGTGAGGCCGTCGCCTTCGGCGCCGAGCATGAGGGCCGCCTTGGGAAGCTGGTGCGGGGCCAGCGCGGCGAGGTCGACGGCGGAGTCGGCCGGGGTGAGGGCGAGCAGGCTGAAGCCGGCGGCGCGGACGGTGTCGAGGGCCGCCGGCCAGGGGTCCAGCCGGGCGTAGGGGACGGCGAACACGGCGCCCATGGAGACCTTGACGGCGCGGCGGTAGAGCGGGTCGGCGCAGTCGGGCGAGAGCAGGACGGCGTCCATGCCCAGCGCAGCGGCACTGCGGAAGATCGCGCCCAGGTTGGTGTGGTCGACCAGCCCTTCCAGCACCGCCACGCGGCGGGCACCGGCCAGCACCGTGGCGGCCTCCGGCAAGGGCTTCCGCTCCATGGAGGCGAGTGCGCCGCGATGGACGTGGTAGCCGGTGACGGCCTCGGCGAGGGCGGGTTCGACGACGTGGACGGGGGCGTCGGCCTCGGCGATCACGTCCGCCATCACGTCCAGCCACTTGGCCGTGAGCAGCATCGACCTCATCCGGTATCCGGCGGCGAGGGCGCGGCGGATGACCTTCTCGCCCTCGGCGATGAACAGGCCCTCGGCGGGCTCGCGTCGGCGGCGGAGTTCGACGTCGGTCAGGCCGGTGTAGTCGGCGAGGCGCGGGTCTGCGGGATCGGTGATGGTGCTGGGTTCGGACACCCTGCGATCTTGCCAAGGCGGGGTGGAGAAGGCCAAACGGCCCAAAGGGCGGAGGTCGCTGCCCTTGGCCCGTCGGCGCGCAGAGTGCAAATATGACGTATGGCCCGTTTTCCGGGCCGATCCTGGGCTCCGTCGGCCACTGGTGCTTCTGGCTCCTCTGTCGCCTCCCGTGCCACTGGCACCGCCGGCTCCGCCGGTGGGCGCCCACACGGTCGGCAACAGCAGCCACGAGCGGCGCGGCCGAAGCCGGTGAAGCACCGGTCGGTGGCCGGGCAGTTCTTCGCGCTCCAGGTACTGGTCGTGCTCCTGCTGGTGGCCTCCGCCGTGGTCGCCCTGGTGGTGCAGTCCCGCAACGACGCCCGGCACGAGGCGACCAACCGGTCGGTGGCGGTGGCGCAGACCTTCGCCAACTCGCCCGGCATCGTCGAGGCGCTGCGCTCCCCCGACCCGACCGCGATCCTCCAGCCCTATGCGCAGGCGGCGCGGATCAACGCGGGCGTGGACTTCATCGTCGTGCTCGATACCAACGGCATCCGCTACACCCACCCGAACCCGGCGCGGATCGGGCAGAAGTTCGTCGGCAACTACGAGCCCGCCTTGCAGGGCCAGGTGGTCACCGAGGAGATCAACGGCACGATCGGGCCGCTCGTCCAGGCGATCGTGCCGGTGCACGCGCCGGACGGCCAGGTGGTCGGGATGGTGTCGGCCGGGATCACGATCGCCAATGTGAGCAGCGCCAGCGAGCGGCAGCTGCCGGTCGTGCTCGGCGCGGCGGCGGTCGCGCTCGGGCTGGCCACCTGTGGGACGGCGCTGATCAGCCGGCGCCTGCGGCGGCAGACCCACGGGCTGGGGCCGGTCGAGATGACGCGGATGTACGAGCACCATGCGGCGGTGCTGCACGCCGTGCGCGAAGGGGTCCTGATCGTCGGCGGCGACGGGCGGCTGCTGCTCTGCAACGACGAGGCCCGCCGGCTCCTGGACCTGCCTGCCGACGCCGAGGGGCGGATGGTGACCGACCTCGGCCTGGAGACCGCGCCCCAGGACCTGCTGACCGCCAACCGGCCGGTCAACGACGAGATGGTCCTGGCCGGGGAGCGGCTGCTGGCGGTGAACGTCCGGCTGACCGACCAGGCCGGCGGCCCGCCCGGCTGCGTCGCCACGTTGCGCGACTCCACCGAGCTGCTGGCGCTCTCCGGGCGGGCCGAGGTGGCGCAGCGGCGGCTGCGACTGCTGTACGACGCGGGCGTCACGGTGGGCAGTTCGCTGGACGTCACGCGGACGGCCGAGGAGCTGGCGCAGGTGGCGGTGCCGCGGTTCGCGGACTTCGTCAGCGTCGATCTGGCCGAGCAGGTCCTGGAGGGCGAGGAGCCGCCGCCGGGGCTCGAACTGGGGCGGATGCGCCGGGCGGCGTTCAGCGGCGTACGGACCGACGCGCCGTTCTACCCCGTCGGCACGGTGGTGGACGTGGTGCCGACCTCGCCGCTGGCGGGGGCGCTGAGCAGCGGGCTGGCCGGGGTGGAGCCGAGGCTGGCGGAGGCGGAGGCCTGGCGGGAGCAGGATCCGGAGCGGTCGGCACAGGTGCTGGCGTACGGGGTGCACTCACTCGTACGGGTGCCGCTGCGGGCGCGCGGGGTGCTGCTGGGGGTGGCGCGGTTCTGGCGGGCCGACCGGGCCGAGCCGTTCGACGAGGAGGACCTGGCGCTGGCCGAGGAGCTGGTCTCGCACGCCGCGGTCTGCATCGACAACGCGCGCCGGTACACCCGGGAGCACGCGATGGCGGTCACCTTGCAGCACAGTCTGCTGCCGCGCAGCCTGCCGGAGCAGAACGCGCTGGAGGTGGCGCACCGGTACCTGCCGGCGCAGGCGGGCGTGGGCGGGGACTGGTTCGACGTGATCCCGCTCCCGGGCACGCGGGTGGCACTGGTGGTCGGGGACGTGGTGGGGCACGGGTTGCACGCGGCGGCCACGATGGGACGGCTGCGGACCGCGATCCACAACTTCTCGACGCTGGACCTCCCGCCGGACGAGTTGCTGGGGCACCTGGACGAGCTGGTGAACCGGATCGACCAGGAGGAGTCGGCGACCGGCGGCTCTGCGGCCGTGACCGGTGCCACCTGCCTGTACGCGATCTACGACCCGGTGTCCCGGCGCTGCACGCTGGCCAGTGCGGGGCATCCGCCGCCGGCGATGATCGACCCGGCCGGGCGGGTGGTCTTCCCGGAGCTGTCGACCGGGCCGCCGCTGGGGCTGGCGGTGCTGCCGTTCGAGACCGTCGAGGTGGAGGTGGCCGAGGGCAGCCGGCTGGTGCTGTACACGGACGGGCTGGTGGAGGACCGCGAGCGGGACATCGACGAGGGGCTGGAGCTGCTGCGGGCGGCGCTTGCCGGGCCGACGCGGACGCCGGAGCAGACCTGTGCGGACGTGCTGGGCGCCATGCTGCCGGCGCATCCGCAGGACGACATCGCGCTGCTGGTGGCGAAGACGCGGGTGCTCGCGGAGGACCACGTGGCGGAGTGGGAGGTGCGGTCCGACCCCGCGGCGGTGGGCGAGGTGCGGGCGGCGGTGGCGGAGCGGCTGGCGCTGTGGGGGCTGGACGAGGCGGCGTTCGTCACCGAGCTGATCCTGAGCGAGCTGGTGACCAATGCGATCCGGTACGGAACGGGGCCGATCCGGGTGCGGCTGCTCCGCGACCGGTCGCTGATCTGTGAGGTGTCCGACGGCAGCAGCACGTCGCCGCACCTGAAGTACGCGGCCACCACGGACGAGGGCGGGCGCGGGCTGTTCCTGGTCGCCCAGTTCGCGGACCGCTGGGGGACGCGGTACACGGCCACCGGGAAGGTGATCTGGACGGAGCAGCCGTTGGAGTGAGCGCCGGTGGGGGCGGGGCCGGGAAGCCGAGGAGCCGGGAGGCCAGGAGGCCGGGGATGCGGCGGGGGGTTTGGAGTGGACGAGGGCCGCCGCCAGCTGCACCCGCTGCATTTTTAAAAGGCTCAGCGACTCGACGGTATTGTGGTGTTTATC
>NZ_JBHJUK010000271.1:0-5781 GCF_042266225.1 Kitasatospora sp. NPDC056181 | reverse complement strand
GCGTCAGAGCGCCCTGACGGCGTTCCGACGTACCGCCGCGACCACCACCCCCGTCGTGATCGTCATCAGCCTGGCCGGCTGCCTGCTCGGAACGATGGCCACCATCAACGCCGCGCAGGTCACCACGGTCCGCGAGCAGCTGTCCCGGACCGACTTCGTGGTCCTGCCCGCCGGTGGCCCCGGCCTGAGCCGGGCCGTGGTGGAGCGGGTTCGCGACGTCCCCGGCATCACCACCGTCGTCACCACCCCGACGACCGTCTTCGCGGCGCGGGATCGCGAGCCGGCCGCGGCCCGCCACGCTGCCGCCGTCGACTCGGCCGCCATGGCCGCCGTCTCCCGGCTGCGGGTCGTGTCGGGCTCGCTCACCGACCTCGGCCCGGACTCGATCGTCGTCGGCAGCGAGTGGCCCGGTTCACCCCGCGCGGGCGACCGGCTCACGGTCTGGCTGGCCGACGGCACCCCCCGGACGCTGCAGGTGGCCGCCGTCCTCGCCGCAGGGAACGACACCGTCCAGGCCTACCTGGACTCCGGCCACGCGGGCACCACCCTCCCGAGCCGGATCACCGTGCGACTCGCCCCCGGTACGGACCACGCCAGGACGGCCGCGGCGCTGGGCGCCGCCGTCCAGGGCCTGGGCGCGCGCGTCGCCACCCCGTCGGAGGTGTCGGCCGCCGCCACCGACGCCAACGAGGAGAGCTCCCGCAACGGCATGCTGATGATCCTCGGTCTGTCGATCCTCTACGCGCTCGTCGCGCTCGCCAACACCCTGGTCATGACCATCACCGACCGCCGGCGCGAACTCGCTGTGCTGCGCCTGGCCGGCGCGACGAGAGGCCAGGCGCTTGCAGCGGTCGCGGTGGAAACCCTGCTGTGCGTGGCCGCGGGTGCCGTCGTCGGCGCCCTCGCCTCGACCCTCAGCATCGCCGGGTCGTGGGCCGCCCTGCACCGGCTGGTCGGCGCCACCCCGGCCGTCGTGCCCTGGACCCTCCTAGGCGAACTCCTCGCCGCTTGCGCGGCCGTCGCCCTGCCGGCCGCCGTCCTGCCCGCCGCCCTCGCCCTGCGCGGGCGCGACGGCCGGAGCATCCTCGCCGGGATCAGCGGGGAGGGCGGCTGATCACGCTCCCGTCGTCCTGAGCGCCCGCACGGACGGTGGCGATCGCCGCCTACGTCCTGATGGCCTCGATCTCCGTCGGCTGAACACCGTCGCCGCCCCTGGCGCCGCCGACCCCGTGCCACGAGGCGCCGCTCGAACAGCACTTTGACGTGGCACGGAGGCCGCTGCTCTTCTGTCGCGCCGTCACCCCCTGTCTTCTCGCAGGAGTGCGGCGTGCGCACCCACCGCCGTACAGCACTGACCGCCGTCCTGCTCGCCGCCCTGGCCGTCACCGGCCGCACCGGCAGGAATTCGTCCTCCGGCGACGGCGCGCCGCCGGCCGCGGAGCACGGGACCAGCCCAAGGGCCCGGCCGAATGGCTGCCCGCCCGTCCCGACATCCGCTGCGCCTACGCGGTGCGCTTCGCCCAGGTCGCCCTCAAATACGGCCTGCCGGTCACGCCGGCCGGCCCGACGGAGGCGGCCGCCGTTTCGGCACCGGCGCGCTGATCGGCGCGGGTGCAGCCGGCCTGGTGGGCGGCGCTCTCCTCAATGAGGCATTCAGCGACGACGAGCCCAACGTGGTCGTCAACAACTACTACGAGGACTGACATCCGCCCGCGGTGAGGGTCGCCCCGTCCGGAGGTTCCCCCTCACCCCAAGGGCTGTCCCGCAACGACCGGTCACGGCCCGGGAAACGGCGGGATGTGGGCCATCACTTGCAACAACTCCGTTGCAGCTGCGGCCTCCTCCGGCCGGGCGGAGGAAGCCACACCCTCGATGACTGACCGGCCGGCGTAGACGGCTGCCCTTGCGGCTGACTCCCAGCCGGGTTGCTGCCGGTAGCTGGTGTCGCGCCTGCCGTCCCTGGTCGCCGCAGCGGCGGAGTGCCACTGGTCGGTACGGCAGATGCTTCCCAGCAGGCCCAGCAACTCGGCCTTGCAAGCCACGTGCGGGGTCCCGGCCAGTTCGACAAGGAACGGGACCGTGGGAGCGGTCGCCTCGCCGACGATGAACCCCAGTGCACAGATGGCATCGCCCAGTTCATCGATGGCGATGCGGGCCGCGCCCGCATCCCCGTATGCGATCCGGGACAGCAGAGGGGGAATGCCGCCGGCCGGCGACCCCGTCGCGTCGCGCAGCTCTGCCCAGCGGACCCCAGAGACGCTCCTCAACAGACTTCCCACGCCCTGCTCCTCATCAGATCCTCACGCCCGCTCCGGCGGGCCTGGTGCCATGATCTTGCCGTGACTGGTGATCACGGCATCGGAATCCTCCTGGACAGCCCCGTTCACTGGCCTGGGCCCGCGCGATTTCAAGAAGCTGATCACGATGCTCCGCCGCGAGGGTGCCGACACTGTCCGCCCTGGCCGACCGTGGAGCCTCCCGCTGGAGGGCCGGGTCCTGCTGGTCGCGGCCTACTGGCGCACCAAACTGACGCTGCGGCAGCTCGCGCCGCTCTTCGGGGTGTCCAAGTCGGCAGCCGGCCGGATCACCGACCACATCGGCTCGCTCCTGGCGCTCAAGCCCCGCCGACGGTTCCGAAAGGACACCGTGATCCTCGCCGCCGCCTGCACCGCCCTCGTCCTGGACGGCGACATGCCCGAGGTCGGACGGGAGCAGATCGAGGACCGGTCCGGCACCGTCACCCGCGCCGGCTGGTGGATCGACCAGCGCTCGTCCGAACCCTGCGCGCTGCCCGAGCTGCCCAAGCTGCTCGACGCCGTCGGGGACGCCGACCGGCCGGCCGGGAATCCCTTCGTGTGACCTCCCGGTGCCCCTGCCTCGGGGCAGGGGCACCGGGACCATCGCCCGGCACTTTCATGCAGGCACCGGTCGTCGGGAAGCGGATCCGGTCACCGGCGGGGCGGGATCGCTTCGGCCGCGGATTCCCCTCCCGCAGTTCGAAGGCCTCGTTGAGCGTCCCCATGGGGTGGTGTCCGAGTTTGGCGCTCGGTGAGCCCTGGGACGTGGCCTTCGGGAAGCGACCGTCGCCGGCCCCGTGGGGCGTGGCGGCCTACGCGGGTTCCGGGCCGGCCTGCGCCGTGACGACCGTGGTCGGCCGGGAGCCCGGTGTGGGTGCCTCCGAGCGTGTCACGGGCTGCTCGGTGAGGCGACGAAGGTGTAGGCGCCGAGTTCGAGGAACAGGGCGTCCTGGAGCTCGGGTACGCCGGTGAGGGGGACGGCGAGTCGCCGTTCGAGTTTTCCGGCGTTGGCGGTCACCGGGTTGTAGGCCCGCAGCACGATCCGGGCGTCGCACGGGAGGGGCTGGTCGAGCTGGACCACGACCGTGACGGTGCCGGAGTAGTTGGCGGGCAGGACGATCGAGCGCGTGTAGCCCTCGTCGGTGCCGGGCGCATAGATCTGCGCCGTCAGGCTGAACGGGGCCTGCTGGTCGGTGTTGGAGAAGGTCGCGGTGCCCGCGGGCAGGTCGGTGCCGGAGATCCCGAAGACGAAGCGCGTCGGGGTGTTGTTGAGGTTGGCGATGGCCAGGTTGGAGAGGACGTACCTCGTCTGCCGGCACGGGATGACGTCGATGTTGCGCCAGCCGACGTTGGGGTTGTACCTGACCCAGTTCAGGTAGTCGACGAGCGAGCCGAACGTGGGCAGTGCGGCGGGCATGGGGTGGGCGGGGGTGTCCACGGTGGCGATCGTGCAGTAGTGACCCGGCGGGTTCTGGCTCGGCCAGAGGAAGGCGGACCTGCTGACACAGATCTGTCCGGGCGGGATCTCCCGGGCGCCGCCGCGGACGGTGAACGGCACGGCGGTACCGCCGCCCTCGGCGGTGAGCGGGGTCCATGCCCGCGGGTCCAGGAGCAGCCCTCCGGGGGCGTAGTAGAGCCTGACGTTGCCGGAGGAGGGGCAACCGGTCCTGAGGTTCTTTCCCCGGACGTAGATGCGGTTGAGCCGCCCGTACACGATGGGGTGGCTCAGTCCGAGGTCGGGGCCGTCGTAGCTGGACTCCAGCAGACCGAAGTCGAGGATGTCGCTGCCGAAGGGGATGATGTCCGGGGACTCCCAGACGGGGTCGGCCGTGGGGGTCTGTCCCACGTCCGGGAAGTTGTCCCGGACGAGGATGTCGTTCCAGTTGGCGGCGGCGTTCATGGTTCCTCCCGAGTGGATGGTGTGTTCCGGCGGGCACGACGGGCCCGGTCGCGGGGGTACGTCTTCTTCGACGGTGATCCGTTGGTCGCGGAACTGCCTGCCAAGGGTCGTGTGTTGGCTTCCGCGCTGGTGGGCGGGGCCGTCCCATGGTCGTCGGGGCGGTGCAAATTCCCCGGGGAAGGCATCTTTCGGACTGCCACTGGAGATGGCTGTCCTCATCGGCGAGCGTGTGTGAGGTCGCCGGGGGATGTCGGTGAGGTGGTCCTGGGGCATCGGTCATCGGTGCGGCGGAAATGCCCGTTCCGAATGTCGCGGTGACGGCACCGAAAGCGAATCCCCGCAAGCGGTGGATCCGCGGGGAGCGTCCCGATACAGGAAAATGTATCGGGCTCGAACCACCTTGCCCAATAGGCCGGAAGAGTGAATGCCCGGCACGTGCTGCTGCCGCCGACCGGGTGGGCGCCTACTTGAAGCGGCAGACATCGCGCTTCGGCACGACAGAACTGACTGACACTCAGGCTGCGGCGCGGCTTGGCTGGTTGAGTGCCGGCTCGGCTGCCCCGACGTGTACCACTGGTCTCCGGCCGAGCCAAATCGACGAATCCACGGATCCTCTCCCCGTCAGCCCGACAGCCGGGCGCCACCGCCCGTCCGAGAGGGAACGCCGTGACCGCCCACCTGCAGCGCGCCACCACCACGGCCGCGCTGATTCCCGCGCGCTACGGACACGACGACCCCCGCCACCGGCTGCGGCGGCGGCCGCGGCCGCGGCCGATCGGCGCTGACTACCGCGGCGCCGACAAGCAGCTGCCCGACTTCGGTGTCCCGCAGGAGACCCTCGGCGGCGGTGTCCTGGACGCCCCGGCCGCACGCATCGGCTCCCGGGTACCCGAACGGCCGGTGTGGGTGTGCTCGGTGCACTCCGATCCCCCAGCCGGCCATCTGGCCACGGCCGCTGAAGCGTTCCTCCGACGTCAGGGAGAGGCCCCATGATTTGCACGAGAGCCGGCCGCGCCCCGCCGCCGCCCACTCGACACCCCAGGAATCCTCTTGCCCTCCCCACGCACCAGCGCGCCGTCGACCACCACCGGGTCCGACGCGCCCTCTACCTCCTCTTCGCCGTCCTCGGCGCCGCCCTCGCCTTCGGCTCCCTCGCCTGGCTGACCGGCAGCCTCACCAACTGGGCCCTGATCGAGCCGAAACTGACGGCATGGAGGAAAGCCCGACTCGACCGCCGGCCCACCGGGAGGCCAGCCCAGGTCGAACTGCGCGACGTCTTCAACGCAATCCTGTACATCAACCGCACGGGAATTCCCTGGAAGTACCTCCCGCACGACTTCCCCAACCACGGCACCGTCTACGCGTACTACGCCGCCTGGCGCGACGAGGGCATCAACGTGCCCCTGACCAGCCAGGGAGCCGACGCCGCCAAGAAAATCGTCGGCCGCAAACGAGGCATCCTCACCGACACACTCGGACTCCTCCTCGCCGTGACCGTCACCGCCGCGAGCCTGTCCGAGAACGCCCTGGGAATCCGCCTCCTCAACCAGGCCAAGAAGACCTACCCCAGCATCTCCAAGAGCT
>NZ_JBHJUK010000270.1:0-5787 GCF_042266225.1 Kitasatospora sp. NPDC056181 | reverse complement strand
ACCACCGTCGCCATGGACTTCGGCCGCATCACCCTCGACGAGGACCTGATCCTGTACCTGTTCGGCACCCCCGGACAGGACCGCTTCTGGTTCATGTGGGACGACCTCGTCCGCGGCGCCATCGGCGCCGTCGTCCTCGTCGACACCCGACGCCTCGCCGACTGCTTCCCCGCCCTCGACTACTTCGAGAACAGCGGCCTGCCCTTCGTCGTCGCCCTCAACGGCTTCGACGGACACCAGCCCCACACCGCCGACGAGGTCCGCGAAGCCCTCCAACTCGGCCCCGACACCCCGGTCGTCACCCTGGACGCCCGACGCCGTGACAGCGCCAAGAGCGCCCTCATCACGCTCGTCGAGCACGCCCTCCTCGCCCGCCTGCGCTGAACGCGGCCCGCAGGCCGGCAGCCCCGGTGTCCCGCCAGCCCGGCGGGCACCGGGGCGCCTGCTCTTGCGGGGCGGTGTCCTCCGCGCGGCTCGCGCAAGACCCCTGCATAAGCAGCGGATAACAGTTCGGTAGGCATTTTGTGATCAACAGTGACCATGCGTAGCGATTTAGCGTCGCTCAGCGCCAGAAGACCACGGTTTTGCGCCGCGATGTCGGCGAATGTCCGAAATATGCCACAGCAGCGTGCCGCCAGCCGCTGTTTGTCCCCCATCCCTGCACGTGCTGAAATTCCAGCTACCCCTAAATCCCGTACGGCAGTCCCACCCAGCAGCGGACCACTGCCAGGGGTAGCGCTGGATTGATCCATGGCCGCCAATCGGCCGAGAGGTTGTTGTCGAGTGAGGCGTAAGCAGCAAGTCGCCCCGCAGCGGCGCTCCGAGCCCCGCCAGAGCGAGCCGAACGGTACCGCAACGGACCAGGCCGGGTTCTCCGCGTTCACGCCGGTCGAGGAACGCCCGCCGGCCCCCAAGCCACAGGCCCCGGCCGCCTCCACGGAGCGCCGCAGCAGCGGCAGCGGCTCCGCGGACGACGGGAGCGGTGGCAAGGACGGCGGACGGTACGAGTTCCTCCGGCCGCGCAACTGGCGCGTGCCGGCCCGTCTGATCGCGATCCTGATGATCCCCGTGGTCATCGGACTGGTCTTCGGCGGCCTGCGCGTCAACACCTCGGTCGACGGCTACGTCAAGGCCTCGCGCGCCGAGAAGACCTCGCGCCTGGCCAAGGCGGCCACCGAACTGGCCGAAGCGCTGGAGAACGAGCGCGACAAGACGATCAGCCCCCTGCTGACCGGCCAGGACCCGAACGGCGACGTCGTCAAGACGCGTGCGACCACGGACGCCGCGCTCAAGGCGTACAACGCGGCCTACGACGCCACCGACAAGTCCGGTGAGCTCCCGCACCGTCACGCGTCGTTCCAGAGCCTCGTGATGTTCCTGCCGCACCTGCGCGACAACGCCTACAAGCCGGAGCTGTTCGCCACCGCGACCCAGTCCGCCTACTCGACGATGCTCGCGCCGCTGCTGGCCTACGACAACTCGGTCGGCCTCGGCAGCACCAACATCACCAGCAAGGGCCGCGCGATCTACGCGATGTCGCTGGCCAAGGCCTCGGCCTCGACCCAGCGCGCGCTGATGCTCCAGCTGCTGGTCGGCATATCCGCGCAGTCCACGACCCGGTACGAGAACGTCGACCTGATCCAGCAGCTCCTGGTCTCCCAGAAGCTGGAGCAGGTGTCGATCTCCGAGTTCAACACCGGCAGCGCCCCCGAGGACGCCAAGCGCTACTCCGACGCCCAGGTCGCCCAGGCCGCCGCCGACCAGCGGTCCGCGTACCGGATGCCGAACGGCAGCGTGCCCACCATGACGGGCCTGATGGCCCTCGGTGCCGCGTACAGCCAGGCCGCCGCGGACGGCCAGTCCAAGGGCAAGGCCGCCGCCGACGCCGCCTTCAACGAGGCGAAGAACTCCGGCCTGAGCAAGGAGAACTGGGAGCAGGCCGCCAACACCCACATCGCCACCCTGCGCTCCACCGAGGTCGCGCTGCTGGACGACGTCCTCAACGACGCCTCGGACCTGCGGGACAACGCGCTCTACGACGCCATCCTCAACTCGGCGATCGTGCTCGCCGCACTGGTCCTCGCCGGTGTCCTCACCGGCTACGTGGCCCGCTCGATGATTCTCGGCATGCGCACCCTGCGCAACGCCGCCCTGGAGATCGCCGACCACCGCCTGCCGGAACTGGTCGAGAAGCTCTCCAAGACCGACCCGGAGCGGGTGGACACCTCGGTCACCCCGATCCCGCTGCACGGCAAGGACGAGATCGGCGAGGTCGCCCGGGCCTTCGACCAGGTCCACCGGCAGGCGGTCGAGCTCGCCGCCGAGCAGGCGCTGCTGCGAGGGAACGTCAACGCGATCTTCACCAACCTGTCGCGTCGCAGCCAGGGCCTGATCCAGCGCCAGCTGGCGCTGATCACCGACCTGGAGAACAACGAGGCCGACCCGGACCAGCTGGAGAACCTCTTCAAGCTGGACCACCTGGCCACCCGTATGCGCCGCAACGGTGAGAACCTGCTCGTCCTCGCGGGCGAGGAGGCCGGCCGCCGCTGGAACACCCCGGTGCCGCTGGTCGACGTGCTCCGCGCCGCCGCCTCCGAGGTGGAGCAGTACGAGCGCGTCGAGCTCGCCGGCATCCCCGAGGCCGAGGTCGTCGGCGCCGCCGTGACCGACCTCGTCCACCTCCTCGCCGAGCTACTGGAGAACGCCACCTCGTTCTCCAGCCCGCAGACCCGGGTGCTGGTCAACGCGACCCGCCTGCCGGACGGCCGGGTGCTGGTCGAGATCCACGACAAGGGCATCGGCCTCACCGCCGAGGACTTCGCCGAGATCAACGAGAAGCTCGCCGAGCCGCCCACGGTCGACGCCACCATCTCCCGCCGCATGGGCCTCTTCGTGGTCGGCCGGCTCTCCCAGCGGCACGACGTCCGCGTCCAGCTCCGCCCCTCGGGCGAGTCCGCGGGCACCACCTCGCTGGTCATGCTGCCGCCGTTCCTGACGCAGATGGGTGCGGCGCCGGAGCCGGAGGAGCAGTTCACCGTCTCCCGGATCTTCGCCGACCAGGAGCCCTCCCCGGCCGACTGGGCCGCCGCCCAGAACCAGCCGCGCAGCGCCGCCGAGCTCGGCTTCGACGACCACCTCACCGGCAACGGCAGCGCCGGCTCCAGCGGCTTCAGCCCGGCCCTTGAGGCCGTCCAGCGCTCGCAGCGGCTCGACCAGGTCCGCCGCGCCGCCCTGGAGGCCGGCCCGGAGACCGCGCAGATGCCGCCGGTCCTCGACGCCGAGGTCGAGGAGGAGTACCCGGCGTACGGCCGGCGCAACGACGAGGCCTACGCCCAGGACGACCAGTACGGCGGACAGGGCTACGAGCAGTCCGGCTACACCGACGAGCAGTACGCGTACGGCCAGGACGAGTACGCCCGCAACGACTACGGGCAGGACGGGTACGGCCCGGACGCCTACGGCCGGTTCCCCCAGCAGGGCTACGCCGACGACCAGTACGGCCAGGCCCAGGGCCAGGGCCAGGGTCAGGGCGACCAGTACGGCCAGTACCAGGGCTACGACGACGGCTACGCCGACGAGCAGTACGGCCACCAGGCCGACGAGGCCCCGGCCGGCCACCCGTACAGCCCGGAGACCCCGGCGCTGCCCGCGGCCGAGCCGTCCGCCACCCTGCCGTCCGGCCTTCCCCAGCGCCGCCCCGGCCAGCAGCTCGGCGGCGGCTCCGGTGCCGCCTTCCAGGGCGGCGGCCAGGACACCGGCGAGACCCCGAACTGGTTCGCCGGCGCCAAGGACACCTCGGCGCCGACCGAATCGCGCGGACACGAGGTGTCCGCGCTGGGCGGGTACGGTCCCACCGGACCGACCGGCCCGACCAGCGCCGCCTGGCAGTCGCCCAACGACGGCTCCTGGCAGCGCGCCGAGCAGCTCCGCGAGCCCGCCTCCGGTGGCACCACCCCGGCGGGCCTGCCCCGCCGGGTGCCCAAGCAGAACCTGGTGGCCGGCAACGCCAAGCCCACTCCGCAGGACGGGCCGCAGGTCTCCCGCAGCCCCGAGGAGGTCCGTGGACGCCTCACCAACCTGCGCCGCGGTGTGGAGCAGGGCCGCAGCGCCGGCAACACCGGAAGCTTCCGGATCGATCCCGATCAGGTAGACCAGTCCGGCAACGGACAGCAGAATCGCAGCACCGATCTCTTCGGCGGCTCGAATCACCAGGAGCGTTGAGTTGAGTCAGATGAGCCAGGCCGCACAGAACCTGAACTGGCTGATCACCAATTTCGTGGACAACACCCCTGGGGTGTCGCACACGGTGGTGGTCTCCGCGGACGGCCTCCTGCTGTGCATGTCCGAAGGGTTCCCCCGCGACCGCGCCGACCAGCTCGCCGCCGTCGCCTCCGGCCTCACCTCCCTCACCTCCGGCGCCAGCCGGATCTTCGAGGGCGGCGAGGTCAACCAGACCGTCGTCGAGATGGAGCGCGGCTTCCTCTTCCTGATGGCCATCAGTGACGGTTCCGCCCTCGCCGTACTCGCCTCGCCGGACTCCGACATCGGCCTGGTCGGCTACGAAATGGCCCTCCTCGTCGACCGCGCCGGCGCCGTCCTCACCCCCGCGCTCCGCGCAGAACTCCAGGGCAGTCTCCTGCACTGACGGTTCGTCGGATACCGTCCTGGTATTCGAAGCACCTCCACGACCGTCCCGGGCCCGCTTCGGCGGGCTCGGGTTCGGACGTTGTACGGCCTTCGCAACACCGGCTGGGGACTCGTGCCCGAGCTCGCACCGCACCGCCGCACCTTGTGAGGAGAGGAACCGTGACACCGCCCGACGACCGCAGCGGCCAGTACGGCGTTCCGTACCCTGGCACGGGCCATGACGCCTTCGGAGCACCCGGCGTCGTCGGCCACGGTCAGCAGTACGACCGCCCGCACGGCCAGCAGTACGGCCAGCAGCAGTACGGCCAGCCCCAGCACCAGTACGGTCCGGGGCAGGGCCAGTACGGCCAGTACTCCCAGCCGCAGCCCTCGTACGACGCGCCGCCGGCCGGATACCCGGCCCAGGACGGCCACCTGCCCGGCCGGCACACCGGCCACGGCGTCCCCGGCCAGAGCCCCGACCCCGGCTACGCGCCGGCCGAGGACCCCGGGCACGTCGAGGAGTTCGAGGACGACCACGACTCGGGCCCGCTGATCCGGCCGTTCGCGATGACCGGCGGGCGGACCCGCCCGCGCTACGAACTGGCACTGGAGGCACTCGTCTCCGCCAGTGTCGACCCGCAGCGCCTGGCCACCCTGCTCCCCGAGCACCAGCGGATCTGCACCCTCTGCACCGAGGTGAAGTCCGTCGCCGAGGTTTCGGCGCTGCTCTCCCTGCCCCTGGGAGTGGCCCGCATCCTCGTGGCCGACCTGGCCGAAGCCGGCCTGGTCGCCATCCACCAGCCCGCTTCCGGCGGCGAATCCGGAAACCAGCCCGACGTCACGCTGCTCGAAAGGGTCCTCAGTGGACTTCGCAAGCTCTAACGCGGCCGCCCCAACCCGCGCCACCACCTCCGCGAAGATCGTCGTGGCCGGTGGCTTCGGCGTCGGCAAGACCACGCTCGTCGGCGCCGTCTCCGAGATCAACCCGCTGCGCACCGAAGCCGTCATGACCTCCGCGTCCGCCGGCATCGACGACATCAGCCACGTCTCGGGCAAGACGACGACCACCGTCGCCATGGACTTCGGCCGCATCACCCTCGACGAGGACCTGATCCTGTACCTGTTCGGCACCCCCGGACAGGACCGCTTCTGGTTCAT
>NZ_JBHJUK010000269.1:0-6087 GCF_042266225.1 Kitasatospora sp. NPDC056181 | reverse complement strand
GATACTAACACCACAAGCTCGTCAGGGAGTGCGTTCGTGTGTACAATCAGAACCCGAACAGGCCCGGACCTGCTCGCGGAAAACTCGGACGTGGAATCGACCTTCCAAGCACTGTTTCGGCCGGGAGATTCCACGTTCACCCCAACGGTGGGCCTGGGGGCCAGGCCTCAAGGGCGAGCCGAGCGTTTTGCGTGGGCGGTCGTCGGGATCGACGACGACCGGTGCAGCACGGCGCCGGGGAACCGCCTGCCGCACGCCAGGGCCGCGGTGCCCGCGCCCCGCGGGCGGGAATGGGCGCCCGCCCCTATTGATCCCGCAGTGTTCCGTGGGGCCTGCTGGGGTGGACGGGTTTCCCCCCAGCCCGTCGACCCCCACGGACGGACGGAGCTGGTGAACGGCATGGACGACCACCTCACCGGGCCGGCGCGGCGCTCCCGGGCCGCCGCGATCTACCTGCGCTGCTACCCGCGCGACGCGGCCGGCACCGAGTACCAGCGCACCGCCCTGGAGTGGTTCGCCCTCCAGCAGGGGCTGCCCGCGCCCTACGCCTTCACCGACGACGGGCGCCGCTCGGGCGGGCCGCTGCCGGAGCTGGATCGGCTGCTGCGCCGGGTGGAACAGGGGTGGGTGGACACGGTGCTGGTGCCGGGGCCGTTCGTCTTCTCCCTCGACGACCGGGCCTCCGCCGCGACCGTGCGGCGCCTGGAGGAGCTGGGCTGCCGGGTGCTGGAACTGCCCGGCCGGGCACGGCGGGCCCGCCCGCCGGCCCCGCGCGACAGCCCCGACGGGCATGCCGCCCGCGCCCTGGCCGCACACCGCCCGCCCGCCTTGCGGAGCGCCTGACCTGCCCGGACCGTCCCTGGTGACCACTCCGTCCGCCGGTCACGGCATGATGGGCCGATGGCTTTCACAACGTCCGCCATCAGCCGTCCCGCGTGCGGGCCGGACGGGCGCGGTGGACGTGGGACGGGTGGGTGGTTGTGAGCAACAAGGGCAGTGCGGCCGGCACGGGCAGCGCCGGCGGCACGGGCAGTACGGGCCGACACGACACGGCAGCGACAGGCACAGCGGCAGGAACAGGCACAAGCACAGGGACAGGAACAGGAACAGGCACAGCGGCAGCCGCAGGGGTGGGGTTCGGCTTCGTCGGCCGCCGCCAGGAACTGGCCGCCCTCGTCCAGGCGATGGTCCGCCCGCCCGGCGTGGTCCTGGTCGAGGGCGAGGCCGGCATCGGCAAGTCACGCCTGGTTGCCGAGGCCGCCCGCGGCGTCGCCGCCGCCGGCGGCAGGGTCCTGACCGGCCTGTGCCACCCCCTGCGCGAACCCCTGGTCTTCGGCCCCGTCGTCGACGCACTGCGCGGCGTCGGCCCGCTACTGCCCCCCGTCGACGAGATCCCGGCCAGCGTCGGCGCCCTGCGCCCGCTGCTGCCCGACCTCGCCGACCGCCTGCCCCCGCCCCCGCCCGGCACCGGCGACGGACCCCCCGGACGCGGCCTGCTCGTCCAGGCGGTCCGCGCCCTGCTCGGGGTCCTCGGCGACGTGGTCCTGGTCGTCGAGGACCTCCACTGGGCCGACGACGCCACCCGCGAGCTGCTGCTCCTGCTCGCCCGCGACATGCCCGCCCGCCTCGTCCTCGTCCTCACCTACCGGGCCGAGGACCTCGCACCCGACACCCCCGTCCTCGGCGCCGCCTACCGGCGCCCCGCCGGCGTCGGCGGCCCCCTGCTGCGCCTGGGGCCGCTGGCCGAGGCCGAGGTCGGCGAACTGGCGCGCGCCGCCCTCGGCCCGGGGGCCACCGCCGCCCTCAGCCGGGTCCTCTACGAACGCAGCGAGGGCCTGCCCCTGGTCGCCGAGGAGGACCTCCTCACCCTCTGCGAGCAGCGGGGCACCGGCGGCCCGGCCGGCGCCGCCGACCTCGCCGCCGGCCTGGAACACTCCCAGGTCCCGCGCGGCCTGCACGACGCCGTCACCGAACGCCTCGCCGCCCTGACGCCCGACGCCGCCGCCGTCGCGGCCGCCGCCGCCGTGCTCGGCGTCCCGGCGGACGAGGACCTGCTCGCCGCCGTCGCCGCCCTCGACGCCACCGCCACCGCACAGGGCCTCACCCAGGCCCTGCGCGCCGCCGTCCTGCACGAGAACCCCCTCGCCCGCTACGGCTTCCGCCACGTCCTGGCCCAGCAGGTCGCCTACCGGCGCCTGCCCGGACCCCAGCGCAACGCCCTGCACCGGCGCGCCGTCGAGGCCCTCGGCGCGCGCGAACCGCGCCCGCTGGTCCAGATCGCCCACCACACCCTGGCCCTGGGCGAACGCCGCGCCTGGCAGGAGGTTGCCGAGTCCGCCGCCGACCAGGCGGTCGCACTCGGCGACAGCGGCAGCGCCGGCGCACTGCTGCGCCGCCTGCTGGAGGAACCCGACCTCGACCCCGGGCGCCGCGGACGCGCCGCCCTCGCCCTGGCC
Organism: Kitasatospora sp. NPDC056181; assembly: GCF_042266225.1. Lineage (NCBI taxonomy): Bacteria > Bacillati > Actinomycetota > Actinomycetes > Kitasatosporales > Streptomycetaceae > Kitasatospora > Kitasatospora sp. NPDC056181. Next base: position 3,631 of record NZ_JBHJUK010000269.1, on the reverse strand, counting down.
CGCATCGCCGCCAACGGCGTCGACTCGCAGGCCAGCATCACGGCACTGACCCGCATCCTCGCCGACCCCCGCCTGCCCGCCGCCGACCGCGGCGAGATCCGCCTCACCCTGGGCATCCTGACCGCCATCCACGGCGGCGACCGCTCCGGCTTCGCCCGCATCGAGGAGTCCCTGCCCGAACTGGGGGAGCGCCCCGCACGGGCAGCCCGGGCCATGGTCGCCATCGCCATGAACGAGCGCGACGGCGCCGGCGAACACGCCTGGCAGTGGCTGCAACGCGCCGAGCAGACCCTGGCCCAGGCCCCCGAGGAGGAGGTCACGGCGGCCGTCCAGGCCACCCGGCTGACCTTCCTCGCCCGCGAGGGCGACCCGCACGTGTGGCACCTCCTCGACGCCCTGCCACGCAGCGGCGACAGCGCCGAGGTGATGCGCCAGAGCGCCCGCGCCCTCTACAACGCCGGCGAGATCTCCATCGAACTGGGACACGACGCCCGCGCCGCCCGCCTGCTGGAGGAGAGCCGGCAGCTGTCCCGGCAGGCGGCCATCCCGTACCTGGAGTGCTACAGCCGCATCGCACTGCTGCGCCTGGAGGGCCTGGCCGGGCACTGGGACGGGCTGGAGGAACGGTTCGCCGCCCTCGGCGAGGAGTTCCCCGACCTCGCGATGGCCGGCGCCGAGCGGGCGCTGCTGCTGGGCCGTCTCGCCGCGGCCCGCGGGCGCCTCGCGGTGGCCCGCCGGGAGTTCACCGAGGCCGGCGGGTACGGGGAACGCGAGTCGCAGGTGACGGCCGGGATGCGGGCCGCGGCCGGCCTGGGCGCGCTGCAGCTCGCCGAGGGCGCCACCGACCAGGCGCTGGCCACGCTGGCGCCGGCCGTCGCGGACCTGCGCCGGGCCGGGGCCTGGGCCCGCTGCGCCGAACTGCTGCCCGTCGCCGTCGAGGCCCTCCTGGCCGCCGGCGACCGGCCGGGGGCCGAACGGCTCGTCACCGAGGCCGCGGCCGCCCTGCCCGGCCGGGACGCGCCGGCCGCGTTCGCGGCGCTCGCACTGGCCCGCGGCCTGGTGCTGGCCGAGGCGGACCCGGAGGCCGCGGTCGAGGCGTTCACGCAGGCCCGCGACCAGTGGCGCGGGATCGGCCGCCCGCACGAGGCGGCCCGCGCCGAGGAACGGGCCGGCCGCTTCGGCGCGGCGTTCGACCTGGCGGCGGCCGAGGAGCGGATCGCCGCCGCCCAGCAGGCCTACCTGGACCTCGGGGCGGCCTCGGACGCGGCCCGCTGCCAGCGCGTCAGCCGCGACCTCGGCCTGGGCCGTACCGCCTCGCCCGGCCGGCGCGGCTACGGCGAACGGCTCTCGCCGAGGGAACGTCAGGTCGCGGCCCTGGCCGCCCAGGGCGCGGGCAACCAGGACATCGCCACCGCGCTGTTCCTGTCCCCGCGCACCGTCGAGCACCACGTGGCGAGCGCCCTGCGCAAGCTCGGCGTCGCCCGCGCCGGGCTGCGCGAGGCCCTGGCTGCCGCCGGCGAACCGGACGTGCCGTAGGCCGGGCACCCGGCCGGGCCCCGGCCGGCAGCGGTGGCGCCGGCCGGGTGTCCGGCCCGGCCGCCCGCGCCGGGGCTCCGGCCGGCCTGCGGTCAGCCGCGGTGGTGCGCGGCGCGCTCGGCGAGCCGGGACAGGCGGGCGAGCCGCGCCAGACGGGCCTGCCGTCCGGCGCCGCGGCGCGACGGCAGGACCAGCCCGGTCCCGTCGTCGACGGCGGTGAAGTGCTCCTGGGCGTAGAGACGGAAGCGTTCGCGGCGGGTCATGCTGGCCTCCGGCGGCGTCGGGGTCGGCGTCTTGGCGGTACTGCTGGCGGTACTGGTGAAGCTGCCTCCAGCAAACCCGCCCAGGCCGCGGGCAATCAATGCGTACCGGTACCCAACCCCCGCCCCCAACCTTGGGTACCACCCCCGCACCGCGCCCGGACCGTCACCGAACCCCGCCCCGGACCGTCACCGGACAGCGCCCGGACAGCGTCACGGACCCCGCCCGCCCGGCGTCCGTGACCCGTCCCGGCGTAGGTTCTCAACTCCGATGTCATGCGAGTGGCCACGTGACCAGCCGCTGGGAGCCGTTCTCCAAGGGATGACACAGCTCCGGATTCTCAGGGCCGTGACAGGTTCCCGTGATCGCGGTGCTGCCTCAGGATGCGGTCGACCGGCGCTCGCAGTGCGGGTGAGGTCAGTTCCAGGTCGCGGTTGTCGCGGCCGTCGAGCATGTGGTCGAGCCAGCGTTCGTACCAGGCCAGGAAGTCAGTGGCCGACGAGACGTGGGGGCCCCAGAAGCCGTCAGCGTTTCCGGTGACGACGCGGCCGGCCAGGGGACCTGTGATGCCGAGAAGCACCAGGTCGGTGCACCCTGCCTCGATGATGTGCAGGAACAGGTCACTTCGGTGAGGTGGGCCGTCGGCGAACGTGAACCCCCGAGGGCGGCCAGGCTCGCCTCGCGGGTCCATCGTGAACAGCCGGCATGACTGCAACGGCAGCAGGCCGTAGAAAGGCGATGCTCCGCCCCCGCCCAGTGCGGTCAGGAAGCTGCGGTAGGGATCGGGCAGTTCGATGTGGTGGTCGGCCTCGAACTCGGCGACCTCGGCGTCCGGCAACGGGGGTTCGAGGCGGAACCCGTGCTTCTCTTCACCGAAGGAGTGGCTTCGCAGCGCGGCATAGGGCACCTTGGCGAGCTTGCGTCGGATGCGGGCGATCCGGGAGTCCATGCGAACTCTTCTCTCTGTCCTCCGCAACCTACCTGCTGCGAACAGCGATTCTCAATCCCGTGTCAGATCGGCCAGTCACATGACATCGCGACTGAGGAAATGACACGGGATCTCTTTGAGAACCCACACCCGGCGTCCGTGACCCGTTTCCGCGTCCGTGACCCGTCCCTGAGGGTGCGGCCGTCCCTGAGGGTGCGCCGGCCGTGCCGGCCGCGCCGGCTGCGCGCCCGGCTACGGCTGCGTGCCCGGCTAGGGCCACACGACGACGCCGTCCCGCACGACCAGCGGCTCGACCTGGCAGGACTCCAGGAACCTGGTCCACCCCAGGGTGACGCTGCCGTCGGACTCCCGGTGCCGGTCGCCGGCCCTGGCGGCGAGCCAGCCGAGCAGCTCACCGGTGAGATCGAAATCGTTGGGGTGGATCTCCTGGCGGCTGGTCAGGGCCCATGCCCCGCACCAGGTGTCCTCCCGGCGCAGGAGTGCCGAGACGAGCGCGCCACCCACCCTGCGCGCCTCGCAGTGATCGCCCAGAAGGGGCCGGGGGAGGTCCTCGACGACGAGTACGCCGTCGTCGTCCAGGTCCGCGTACGGGAACCTGGGCACGATCCGCAGGACCTCCGGCCGGGGGCCGAGCCCGAGGTGCCAGCGGAGCTCGGCGAGCTCGTCCCCGGACAACTCGTCGCGCAGGTCCAGTGTGATCGTGAGTTCGAAGATGTCTCCCATGGCCGCACACGTTAGCGATCACGTCCGACGGCCGGGCCCGGGCCGGGCCCGCGCACTCCGCCCCGCCGCCGTGCGCCCTGCCGCCGCCCTGCCGCCGCCCGCCGCCGCCCCGCCGCCGTGCGCCCCGCGGCGGCGCCGCCCCACCCCGCCGTTGCCCGAACG
>NZ_JBHJUK010000268.1:0-6192 GCF_042266225.1 Kitasatospora sp. NPDC056181 | reverse complement strand
CGGGTGTCGGTGAACTGGCTGGTTCGGTGCGGGAGTTCGTGGCGGGTCGGTTGCCGTCGTACATGGTGCCGTCGGCGGTGGTGGTGTTGGGGGCGCTGCCGTTGAATGCGAACGGGAAGGTGGACCGGGCGGCGTTGCCGGTTCCGGAGGTGGGGCCGGGGTCGGGCGGGGGTCGGGCGCCGGCGGACGGGCGGGAGGAGATCCTGTGTGCGGTGTTCGCCCGGGTGCTGGGTCTGGCGGAGGTCGGGGTCGAGGACGACTTCTTCGCCCTCGGCGGGCACTCCCTCCTGGCCACCCGCATCGTGAGCCGGGTGCGCACGGTCCTGGGGGCGGAGCTGCCGATCAGGGTGCTGTTCGAGCACCCGACGCCGGCCGCGCTCGCGGCCTGGCTGGCCCGTGCCGCAAGGTCCGGGGACACCGACGGCCACGGCGCGCCGGCGAGGCCGGCACTGACGCCGATGCCGCGTCCGGAGCGGTTGCCGCTGTCGTTCGCACAGCGCCGGCTCTGGTTCCTGGGGCAGCTGGCGGGCCCGAGCAGCACGTACAACCTGCCCAGTGCGCTGCGGCTGACCGGTGAACTGGACCGGGAGGCGCTGGCCGCCGCCCTGCGGGACGTGATCGGCCGCCACGAGGTGCTCCGCACCGTCTTCCCGGAGGCCGACGGCGAGCCGTACCAGCGGATCCTCCCGGTGGAGGAGACCGGTTTCGAGCTGCCCTTCACGGACCTGACCGCCACGGGCGTAGCCGTCACGGACCACGGCGTCGCGCTGCCCGGCCGGGCGGCCGACCCGCAGGCGGTGGAGGAGGCGGTCGCCCGCGAGGCGGGTCGCTTCTTCGACCTCGGCACGGAGATCCCGCTGCGGGCGGGCCTGTTCCGGGTGGGCGAGGAGGAGCACGTCCTCGTCCTGACGGTTCATCACATCGCCGGTGACGGATGGTCCAACGCCCCACTGGCCCGGGACCTCTCGACGGCGTACGCGGCGCGGCGCGGGGGCGGGGCCCCCGACTGGGCGCCACTGCCGGTCCAGTACGCCGACTACACCCTGTGGCAGCGCGATCTTCTCGGGGACGAGAGCGACCCGCACAGCCCGCTCTCCCGCCAAGTGGCCCACTGGCGGCAGGCCTTGGCCGATGCTCCGCAGGAACTGGAGCTCCCGGCCGACCATCCGCGGCCGGCGGTGGCAGGTCACCGGGGCCACACGGCGGGGATCGACATCTCACCCGAACTGCACGCCAGGCTAACCGAGTTGGCGCGCTCCGAGGGCGTCACCCTGTTCATGCTCCTGCAGGCCGGGCTCGCCGTCCTGCTGTCGCGCCTGGGAGCGGGCACCGACATCCCGATCGGCGCGGCGGTGGCCGGGCGTACCGACGAGGCGGTGGAGGACCTGGTCGGGTTCTTCGTCAACACCCTTGTGGTGCGCACCGACCTGTCCGGTGACCCGGGGTTCGCCGAGGTGCTGGGGCGGGTCCGGGAGGCCGGCCTGGCGGCGCTGGACCACCAGGACGTGCCGTTCGAGCGGCTGGTGGAGGAGCTGGCGCCGGCCCGTTCGCTGGCCCGCCACCCGTTGTTCCAGGTGATGCTCACCGTGCAGAACACCGCCCGGGCGGCGGTCGACCTGCCCGGGCTGCGGGCCGGTCGCTGGTCGGCAGGGCCCGTGGCGGCCAAGTTCGACCTGGACGTGACGGTCGGCGAGCTCGTCGACGAGAACGGCCGGCCCGGTGGGCTGCGCGGTACCCTGACGGCGGCCGCCGACCTGTTCGAGCACACGTCGGCCGAGCGGTTCGCCGAGCGCTGGGTACGGGTGCTGGAGTCGGTGGTGGCCGACCCGCAGGTGCGGCTGAGCGGGGTGGACGTCCTGGCCGGGGACGAGCGCGAGCGGCTGCTGGCCGAGTGGACCGGCGCCGACGCCCGGGCCGAGGTCACGCCCACGACGCTGCCCGGGCTCCTTGCCGCCCAGGTGGCGCGCACGCCGCAGGCCGTCGCGGTCGTCTTCGGTGAAACCGAGCTGACGTATGCGGAGTTGGACGCACGGGCGGACCGGGTGGCGCGCCGCCTGGCCGACCGGGGCGTCGGGCCCGACGCGGTGGTCGCGGTGGTGCTGGAACGCGGCATCGACCTGGTGGCGGCGCTGCTCGGCGTCCTGAAGGCGGGCGGCGCCTACCTGCCGATCGACCCGCAGTCCCCGGCCGAGCGGATCGCCTTCACCCTGGCCGACGCCGGCGCGGCCGTCGTGGTGACGTCCGAGGCGTGCGTGCCGGCACTGCCGGCGCGCATCTCGGCGCCGCTCCTGGTCCTGGACGGCGCCGCAGCGGGGGGCGACCCGGCCACCGCCACCGCGTCCGACCCGTTCGACCCGTTCGACCCCTTCGACCCCGTTGACCCGGCGGACCGTGCGCCGGCCGCGGCCGGCCTCCCCGGCGCCCTGCGCCCTGACCACGCCGCGTATGTGATCTACACCTCCGGGTCCACGGGCACACCGAAGGGCGTCGTCGTCACGCACGAGGCCGCGGTGAACCTGCTGGCCGCCGGCGGCTGGCAGGCGGACGCCGACAGCCGGGTGCTGCAGTTCGCGTCGGTCGGATTCGACGCGGCGACCTGGGAGCTGCTGACGGCCCTCTCCTCGGGTGCACGCCTCGTTCTCGCCCCAGCCGCCGAGCTGCTGCCCGGCGGCGGGCTCGCCGAGGTGGTGGCCCGCCACGGCGTCACGCACCTGCTGCTGCCGCCGACCGTGCTCGGGGTCCTGGCGGACGAGGACCTCGCCCCGGTCACGACGGTGCTGTCCGGCGGCGAGGCCCTGGACGCGGACCTCGTGAACCGCTGGGCGCCGGGGCGGCGCCTGGTCAACGCCTACGGCCCGACCGAGGCGGCGGTCTGCGCGACCACGGCCGGCCCGCTGGCGCCGGGGGACGAGCCGACCATCGGGCGGCCCAACGCCAACACCCAGGCGTTCGTCCTCGACGAGTGGCTCAAGCCGGTCCCGGTCGGCGTCGCCGGCGAGCTGTACCTCGCGGGCGCCCAGCTGGCCCGCGGCTACCTGGGGCGGTCGGCGCTGACGGCCGAGCGCTTCGTCGCGCACCCCTACGGCCCCGCCGGCACGCGGCTCTACCGCACCGGCGACCGCGCCCGCTGGGACCGGGAGGGCCGCCTGGTGTTCACGGGACGCGGCGACGACCAGGTGAAGATCCGCGGGTTCCGGATCGAGCCGGGCGAGGTCCAGGCCGTCCTGGCCGGGCACCCGGCGCTCGCTCGGGCCGCGGTGCTGGTCCGCGAGGACGGCCCGGGAGACAAGCGCCTCGTCGCCTACGTGGTGCCCGCCGACGGAACCCACGCGGGCGGCGTCCACGCGGGTCTGGCCCACGACGTGCGGGAGTTCGCGGGCCGGCACCTGCCCCAGTACATGGTGCCCTCGGCGGTGGTGGTCCTCGACGCGCTGCCGCTGACGGTCAACGGCAAGCTCGACCGCGGGGCCCTGCCCGCCCCCGAGTACCCGGCCGCGACCGGCCGGGGCCCGGCGGGCCTGCGCGAGGAGCTGATGACCGAGGTGTTCGCCGAGGTCCTGGGCCTGGAGAGCGTCGGCGCCGACGACGACTTCTTCGCGCTGGGCGGCCACTCGCTGCTGGCCACCCGCCTGGTGAGCCGGGTGCGCGCGGTGTTCGGGGTGGAGCCGGCACTGCGGGCGCTGTTCGAGGCGCCGACCGCGGCCGGCCTGGTCGCCAGGCTGGGCGGGGCCGGCCAGGCCCGGCCCGCGCCGACGGCGCTGGTCCGCCCCGAGCGCCTGCCGCTCTCCTTCGCCCAACGCCGGCTCTGGTTCCTCGACCAGCTGGAGGGCCCGGGCGCCACCTACAACATCCCGCTCGCGCTGCGGCTGTCGGGGCCCGTGGACGGCGCGGCCCTCGATGCCGCGCTGCGGGACGTGATCGGCCGCCACGAGGTGCTGCGCACGGTGTTCCCGCTTGCCGACGGCGAGCCGTACCAGCGGGTCCTGGACCCCGCGGAGCTGGAGTGGGAGCTCTCCACGGCGCTGGTCGGAGCGGAGGAGGTGGCCGCCCTGGCCGCCGAGGCCGCCGGCCACCCGTTCGACCTCTCGGCGCAGCCCCCGATCCGGGCCTGGCTGTTCTCGACCGACGAGGACGAGCACACCCTGGTGTTGACGATCCACCACATCGCCGCCGACGCCTGGTCGATGGGGCCGCTGGCGAATGATCTGGCCGTCGCCTACCGGGCGCGGCTGGCGCACCGGGCGCCCGACTGGGCCCCGCCGGCGGTGCAGTACGCGGACTACGCCCTGTGGCAGCGCGAGCTGCTCGGGTCGGAGGACGACCCGGAGAGTCTGCTGTCCGCCCAGGTCGCCCACTGGCGGCAGGCGCTGGCCGGCGCCCCCGAGGAGCTGCACCTGCCCGCCGACCGCGCCCGCCCCGCCGAGCCCTCGCACCGGGCCCACCAGGTGCCCCTGGAGCTCCCGGCCGAGCTGCACCGGCGCCTGCTGACCGTGGCCCGCCGCCAGGGCGTGACCCTGTTCATGCTGGTCCAGGCGGCCCTGGCGGTCACGCTCAACCGGGTCGGCGCCGGCGACGACATCCCGATCGGCGCGACGATCGCCGGCCGCACGGACGAGAGTCTGGACGACCTCGTCGGCTTCTTCGTCAACACCCTCGTCCTGCGGACCGACCTGTCCGGCGAGCCGACCCTGGAGCAGTTGCTGGGGAGGGTCCGGGAGACCGGACTGGCGGCCTTCGAGAACCAGGACGTCCCCTTCGAGCGGCTCGTGGAGGAGTTCGGGCAGGTCCGTTCCCTGGCCCGCCACCCGCTGTTCCAGGTCCTCCTGACGGTGCGGAACACCGCGGGTGCCACGGCGGACCTCGCGGGTGTCCGGGCCACCGGTCTGCCCACGGGAGTCGCCACGACCAAGACCGACCTGGACGTGAGCATCGGCGAGGAGTTCGACGAGCACGGCGCCCCGGCCGGACTGCGCGGGGCACTCAAGGCCGCGACCGACCTGTTCGAACCGGAGACGGCCGTCCGCCTGGCCGGGTGGCTGCTGCGGGTGCTGACCGCGTTCACCGGCGACCTCGACCTCCCCGTGAGCGGGGTCGACGTCCTGGACCCCGACGAGCTGGACCGGATGCTGACCTCGTGGAGCGGTACTCCGGCGGAGGTTTCCGGGGCCACGGTCCACGGGTTGTTCGAGGCGCAGGTGGCGCGGACGCCGGAGGCGGTGGCGGTGGTCTGCGGCGGGGTGGAGGTGTCGTACGGGGAGCTGGAGGTGCGGGCGAACCGGTTGGCGCACCACCTGGTGGGTCTGGGGGTGGGTCCGGAGTCGGTGGTGGGCGTCTGCCTGCCCCGTGAGGTGGACATGGTGGCGGCGGTCCTCGCCGTCTGGAAGGCCGGCGCGGCGTACCTGCCGCTGGACCCGCAGTACCCGGCCGAGCGCCTGGACTTCATGATCCGGGACAGCGGTGCCTCGCTGCTGCTGACCACCTCGGCGACCGCGGAGCAGGTGGCCGGAGCACGCCCGGTCCGCCTGGACGAACCGCGGACCGCGGCCGCCCTGGCCGAACTGCCGGTCACCGCACCGGACATCACCACCGATCGTGGCCAACTCGCCTATGTGATCTACACGTCGGGGTCGACGGGGGTGCCGAAGGGTGTGGTGGTTGAGCATCGGTCGGTGGTGGGGTTGTTGGAGTGGGCGGTGGGTGTGTTCGGTGGTGGTGGGTTCGGGCGGGTGTTGGCGTCGACGTCGTTGAGTTTTGACGTGTCGGTGTTCGAGTTGTTCGGGCCTTTGGTGTCGGGGGGTTCGGTGGTGTTGGTGCGGGATGTGTTGGTGTTGGCGGAGGGTGGTGGTGTTGGGGGTGGTGGTGTGAGTTTGGTGAGTGGGGTGCCGTCGGCGTTGGCGGGGGTGTTGGGGGTTGGTGGTTCGGGGGTTGCTGGTGGTTCGGGGGTGGTGTCGGGGGTTCGGCCGGGGGTTGTGGTGTTGGCGGGGGAGGCGTTGTCGGCGGATGTGGTGGTGGGGGTGCGGGAGGCGTTTGCGGGGGTGGAGGTGGTGAATTTGTATGGTCCGACGGAGGCGTCGGTGTATGCGTCGGGGTGGTTTGCGGGTGGGGGTGCGGTGGTGGGTGTGCCGCCGATCGGTGGTGCGGTGGCGGGGTCGCGGTTGTTCGTGCTGGATGAGTGGTTGCGGCCGGTTCCGC
>NZ_JBHJUK010000267.1:0-6211 GCF_042266225.1 Kitasatospora sp. NPDC056181 | reverse complement strand
CCCACGGGGGTGGCGTCGACGGGCCTGCCGGCCCCTTTTCCGAAGCCGAGCCGTCCGACGTCGAGGCACGCCGATCCGAGCCGTCCGACGCCGAGACGCCCCGATCCCAGACGCCCCGAGCGGAAGGGACCGCGGCCGCCGGGACCGCGAGCGAGGAGTCCGTGGGCGAGGGGCCGGAGGCGGACCGACCCGCCCCCATCACCCTGGCCTTCGACCACGCCCGCATCCTCGCCGACGGCCTCGACCGCGCCCGCGCCAAGATCGAGTACAGCCCGCTGGCCACCGCCTTCCTCCGGCACGACTTCACCATCCCCGAACTGCGGGCCGTCTACGAGGCCGTCTGGGACGAGAAGCTCCACGCCGGCAACTTCCACCGCAAGGTCCTCTCCGTCCCCGGCTTCGTCGAGAGCACCGGCACCACCACCGAGCGCGGCGGTGCCCGCGGCGGCCCCCGCGCCCGCAACTACTGCGCCGGCGACGCCCAACTGCTCCACCCCGCCCTGCTGCGCCCCACCCGCGAGGACGAGATCCGCTGACCCCCGTGCCGCGGCCCGTCCCGGCGCCCGCCGTCCCGGTCCCCGCCGTCCCGGCGCCCGCCGGTTCACCGCCGGCCGACCGAGATCAGCAGACCGCTGCCGTCCTGCACCCCGACGGCACTACCATCCGGCCATGACCACTCAAGAGGTGAGCAGGACGACCAACCGGCCCAACTCCCACTGCCACTGGTGCGGCACGCCCTACCCCGCCGGCACCAGGACCTGGCCGCGCACCTGCCCCGGCTGCTCCGAGATCAGCTACCGCAACCCGCTGCCCGTCGTCGTCACCCTCCTCCCGGTCACCCAGGACAGCGGCGAGCCCAGCCTCGTCGTCATCCGCCGCACCATCGAGCCCGGCTACGGCGAACTGGCCCTGCCCGGCGGCTACGTCGACTACGGCGAGAGCTGGCAGCAGGCCTGCGTCCGCGAACTCCGTGAGGAGACCGGCATCCTCGCCGACGCCTCCGAGATCACCCTGGTCGCCACCGACTCCGACACCCGCGGCGGCTTCCTCTGCCTCTTCGGCCTGCTCCCCGCGCGCCCGCTCGCCGAGCTCCCGCCCTCCAAGCCCACCGACGAGACCGACGGCTGGCAGCTCTCCACCCCGCAGACCCCACTCGCCTTCGCCTTCCACACCCGGGTCTCCCAGGCCTGGTTCAACGGCGAGTTCACCCCTCGCTGACCGGCAGCGGCACCGGGCTGACCAGGCCCGCACCCCCGGGGCAGACCCTGGCGCACCGGGCGATCACATGGCAGGGTCTGCACCGACAGCCCCAACCGGACGGGCCCTGCCACAAGCATCCCGTCCCATCCACCGGCCGGGAGACCACCACCGTGAGCACCCCACCCCAGGACCAGCCGCTCTGGCGCCCCACCCCCGCTCGCGCCGCCGCCACCGCGATCGTGGCCTTCCAGGCCTGGGCCGCCGAACACCACGGCGCCCCGGCCGCACCGCTCGCCCCCACCACCGACGACCAGCAGGCCGCCGAGCGCTACGCCGACCTGCACGCCTGGTCCACCGAGGACCTCGACCGCTTCTGGACCGCCGTCACCCAGTGGTTCGACGTCCGCTTCACCCAGGCCCCGGACGCCGTCCTCGCCGACGCGACCATGCCCGGCGCCGACTGGTTCCCCGGAGCCCGCCTCAACTACGCCGAGCACGCCCTGCGCGCCGCCGAGACCCCGGCCAACGCCGACAGGCCGGCCGTCCTGCACCTCGACGAGACCACCGAGCACCCGGTCGTCCTCACCTGGGCCGAGCTGCGCCGCCAGGTTGGGTCCCTCGCCGCCGCCCTGCGCGCCCGCGGCATCGGCCCCGGCGACCGCGTCAGCGCCTACCTGCCCAACATCCCGCAGGCCGCCGTCGCCCTCCTCGCCACCGCCGCCGTCGGCGCCGTCTGGACCAGCTGCGCCCCCGACTTCGGCGCCCGCAGCGTCCTCGACCGCCTCCAGCAGATCGAACCCGCCGTCCTCTTCGCCGTCGACGGCTACCACTACGGCGGCAAGGACCACGACCGCACCGAGGTCGTCGCCGAACTCCGCCGCGAACTCCCCACCCTGCACACCGTCGTCCACGTCCCCCTGCTCGGCGGCCCCACCCCCGAGGGCGCCCTGCACTGGGACGACCTGGTCGCCGACGACGTCGAGCCGGTCTTCGAGGCCGTCCCGTTCGACCACCCGCTCTGGGTCCTCTACTCCTCCGGCACCACCGGCCTGCCGAAGGCCATCGTCCAGAGCCAGGGCGGCATCCTGCTCGAACACCTCAAGCAGGCCGGCCTCCACCTCGACCTCGGCCCCGAGGACCGCTTTCTCTGGTACACCTCCACCGGCTGGATGATGTGGAACTTCCTCCTCGCCGGCCTCCTCACCGGGTCCACGATCGTCACCTACGACGGCAGCCCGGGCCACCCCGACACCGGCGCCCTCTGGTCGGTGGCCGCCCGCACCGGCGCCACCGTCCTCGGCACCTCCGCCGCCTACGTCATCGCCAGCCGCAAGGCCGGCCTGCACCCCGGCCGGGACCTCGACCTCTCCGCCGTCCGCTGCATCGGAACCACCGGCTCCCCGCTCCCGCCCGACGGCTTCCGCTGGATCTACGACGAGGTGAAGGAGGACGTCTGGCTCGCCTCCGTCAGCGGCGGCACCGACGTCTGCTCCTGCTTCGTCGGCGGCGTCCCCACCCTTCCCGTCCACCTCGGCGAGATCCAGGCCCCCTGCCTCGGCGCCGCCGTCGAGTCCTGGGACGTCCAGGGCCGCCCGCTCACCGACGCCGTCGGCGAACTCGTCGTCACCAAGCCGATCCCGTCCATGCCCACCGGCTTCTGGAACGACCCCGACGGCACCCGGTACCACGACAGCTACTTCGACATGTACCCCGGCATCTGGCGCCACGGCGACTGGATCACCGTCACCTCGCGCGGCACCGTGGTCATCCACGGCCGCTCGGACTCCACCCTCAACCGCCAGGGCGTCCGGATGGGCTCCTCCGACATCTACGAGGTCGTCGAGCGCCTCCCCGAGATCGCCGAGTCCCTGGTCATCGGCCTGGAGGAGCCCGACGGCGGCTACTGGATGCCGCTCTTCGTCGTCCTCGCCCCCGGCGCCACGCTCGACGACGACCTGGTCGGCCGGATCCGCAGCTCGCTGCGCACGGAGCTCTCCCCGCGCCACGTCCCCGACGAGGTCATCGCCGTCCGCGGCCTCCCGCACACCCTCACCGGCAAGCGCATCGAGGTCCCGGTCAAGCGCCTGCTCTCCGGCACCCCGCTGGAGCAGGCCGTCAACCCCGGCTCCGTCGACAACCTCGACCACCTGCGCTTCTTCGAGCAGCTGCGCCGCGACCGCCAGGCCTGACCCCGGACACGACGAAGGGGCGCCCCCATGAGACGGGGCGCCCCTTCGTCGTGTCCGTGCGCTGCCACGCGTGCGGGCGCGGCAGCCACGCGTCCGCTATTCGCCGGACAGCACCTGCTGCGCCGCGGCCCGTGCGCCCTCGGCGCTGTCCGCGGCCCGGGCCGCCTCGGCCGCCCGACGGCACTGCGCCAGCGTGTACTTGGCCAGCGTGGACCGCACGTAGGGGATCGACGCCGCACCCATGGAGAGGCTGGTGACCCCGAGACCGGTCAGCACCACGGCCAGCAGCGGGTCGGAGGCCGCCTCGCCGCAGACGCCGCAGCTCTTGCCGGTGGCCTGCGCGGCCTCGGCCGAGAACGCCACCAGGTCGAGCAGCGCCGGCTGCCACGGGTCCTGGAGCCGGGCCAGCGCGCCCACCTGGCGGTCGGCGGCGAAGGTGTACTGGGCGAGGTCGTTGGTCCCCAGGGAGAGGAACTCCACCTCCTGGAGGATCGACCGCGCCCGCAGCGCGGCGGACGGGATCTCCACCATCGCGCCGTACTTGGCGTTCAGACCGGCTTCACGACACGCGTCCGCGAAGTCCCGGGCGTCCTTGCGGTCGGCCACCATCGGGGCCATCACCTCAAGGTGCACCGGCAGCCCCTCGGCGGCCTTCGCCAGAGCGCGCAGCTGGGTCTGCATCACCTCGGGGTGCTCCAGCAGCGTGCGCAGGCCGCGGACACCGAGCGCCGGGTTCGGCTCGTCCGCCGGCGTCAGGAAGTCCAGCGGCTTGTCCGCACCCGCGTCCAGCGCCCGGACGACGACCCGGCCCTCCGGGAACGCCTCCAGCACCTTGCGGTACGCCTCGACCTGCTTCTCCTCGGTGGGCGCCTTGGCGGAGTCGTCCAGGAAGAGGAACTCGGTACGGAACAGGCCGACGCCCTCGGCCCCGGCCTCCAGGGCGGCCGGCAGGTCGGCCGGGCCACCGACGTTGGCGAGCAGCGGCACCCGGTGACCGTCGGAGGTCTGCCCCGGACCGGAGGAGGCGGCGAGGGCGGCCTTGCGCTCGGCGGCGATCCGGCGCAGCTCGTCCTGCTTGTCCTGGGACGGCTCCACCAGCACGTCGCCCGAGCTGCCGTCCACCGCGACGACGGTGCCCTCGGGCACGTCGGCGGCGCCCGGCAGCGCGACCACGGCCGGCACGCCCATGGCACGCGCGAGGATGGCGCTGTGGCTGGTCGGCCCGCCCTCCTCGGTCACGAACCCGAGCACCAGTGTCGGGTCCAGCAGTGCGGTGTCGGCCGGCGCCAGGTCCCGGGCGAACAGCACGTACGGCTCGTCGCTGTCCGGCACACCCGGCATCGGGACGCCCAGCAGCCGCGCCACGATGCGGTTCCGGACGTCGTCCAGGTCGGCGACGCGGCCGGCCAGGTAGTCCCCGGCCGACGCGAGAAGCGCGCGGTAGGCGGCGAAAGCGTCGTAGACGCCGCGCTCGGCGCTGCTGCCGACGGCGATCCGGCGGGCGACGTCCGCCATCAGTTCCGGGTCCTGCGCCATCAGCGCCTGGGCCTCCAGCACCGCCTGGGCCTCGCCGCCGGCCAGGTTGCCGCGAGCGTTGAGGTCCGCGGCCACCGCCTCGACGGCCGCCTGGGCGCGGGCCTGCTCACGCGGAGCGTCCTCGGTCGGGATCTGGGTGGCCGGCGGCTCCAGCACCGCCGTCCCCATGTGCCGCACCTGGCCGATCGCGACCCCGTGGCTGACACCCACGCCGCGCAGCGTCTTCTCCATACTCACTGTCTCCGCTGAGAGAAGCGGCCCCGCCGGGTACCGCTGTGTGCCGGGCCGCCCCGGCGAGTGCGGCGGGGCGGGTGTGTCGGGATATAAGGGAGGAGGTCAGTTCCAGCCGAACAGGGCGTCGCCCACGGCGACCTCCCCGTCCTCACGGACGTCGCCGAGCGAGTCGGTCGCAGCCTCCAGCGCGACGATCGGCGAGATCGGCGACTTGCCGGCGGCCTCGACGGCGGCCGGGTCCCACTTGATGACGGCCTGGCCGCGGGTCACCGTGTCGCCCTTGTTGACGAGCAGCTCGAAGCCCTCGCCGTTCAGCTGGACGGTGTCGATCCCGAGGTGCGTGAGCACACCGTGCCCGTCCGCGTCGACGACGACGAACGCGTGCGGGTGCATGGAGACGACGACACCGTCCACCGGAGCCACGGCCTCGGTCGGCCGGCGAACCGGGTCGATCGCGGTGCCGGGACCGACCATCGCGCCCGAGAAGACCGGATCGGGCACGCCGGCGAGCCCGACGACACGGCCGGTCAGCGGCGACGTCACAGTGGTCATGGTTGAGCCTCCCAAGTGCGCAGTACAGCGAGCGGCCGCGAGCTGCGGCAGGACATCGTGTGAAGCCTAAATCATGTCAACTTCGGACATCTGCTGACTTTCCGGGCAAGGAACCCGCGCCCGTTCGCCCACCTCGGCCGACATCTCACCGACCGACAGTGGTCTAGTCCTCTTCACCGATGCGCCGCACTCTACAGGCATCTTGGCGAATCGGGACCATTGCTGTATATGCTCGCGAGAGCAACAAATCATGCCTCCGACCGGGTGACGCCCGGCGCGGCCCGGTTCGCACTCCGGCTCGGGACCCGCTATGGTTGGTCGAGTCGCCGCAAGACGACGGTTAACAGCAGATTTCAGATGCGAAAAGCACCGGAAAACGGAGCGGAAAGCATCTGCTAAGCTGGAAACACGAAAGAACGAAGCGCCCGGAGGGCCCGCTGGAAGGCGGACCGAAGGAAGTGTCCGTTCCTTGAGAACTCAACAGCGTGCCAAAAGTCAAC
>NZ_JBHJUK010000266.1:0-6212 GCF_042266225.1 Kitasatospora sp. NPDC056181 | reverse complement strand
GGTTGGTGTTCGCGGGGCGTGCGGATGAGCAGGTGAAGATCCGCGGGTTCCGGATCGAGCCGGGCGAGGTCGCCGCGGTCGTGGCGGAGCACCCGGATGTGGTCCACGCCGCGGTCGTGGCCCGCGAGGATACGCCGGGTGACAAGCGCCTGGTCGCCTACGTCGTCGCCTCGCCCGACGCAGACAATGACGAACTGACCGCACGCATCAGGGAGTTCGTTGCCACCCGTCTGCCGTCGCACATGGTGCCGTCGGCGGTGGTGGGGCTGGACGCGCTGCCGCTGACGGTGAACGGGAAGCTGGACCGCAAGGCCCTGCCCGCCCCCGAGTTCACCGCAGGCAGCACGGGCCGCGCGCCGGCGAACGCCCAGGAGGAGCTCCTCTGCCAGGCGTTCGCCGAGGTTCTGAGCCTTCCCGCCGTCGGCGTCGACGACGACTTCTTCGCCCTCGGCGGCCACTCCCTCCTCGCGACGCGGCTGGTGAGCCGGGTGCGCGTTCTCCTGGGTGCGGAGGTGCCGCTGCGGCTGCTCTTCGAGGCGCCGACCCCTGCCGCCCTCGCCGCCGCCCTGGGCCAGGCGGGCCAGGGCCGTGCCGCACTCGCACGCCGGGAACGCCCGGAACAGGTGCCGCTGTCCTACGCCCAGCGCCGGCTCTGGTTCCTCGGCGAACTGGAGGGACCGAGCGCCACCTACAACGTCCCACTGGCCCTGCGCCTGACCGGCGACCTGGACCACGACGCGCTCGCCGCCGCCCTGAGGGACGTCATCGAGCGACACGAAGTCCTGCGCACGGTCTTCGCAGTGGCGGACGGCGAGCCATTCCAACGAATCCTGCCCATCGAGGAGGCCGCGTTCGAGCTTCCGCTCGTAGACCTGGCACCGGAGGAGTTGGCCGACGCGATCGCGCACGCCGCAGCGCGCGGGTTCGACCTCTCGGCGGAGATTCCGCTGCGGGCCTCGCTGCTCCGGCTGCGCCCGGACGAGCACGTCCTGGTCGTCGTGGCGCACCACAGCGCTACCGACGGCTGGTCGGTCGACCCACTGGCGCGGGACCTGTCGGCCGCGTACACCGCGCGGCTGGGCGGTGCTGCGCCGGCGTGGTCGGCGCTGCCGGTGCAGTACGCGGACTACACCCTCTGGCAGCGCGAGTTGCTGGGCGACGACGAGGACCCGGGCAGTCTGCTGTCCCGGCAGGTGGCGTACTGGAGTGACGCGCTGGCCGGAGTGCCGGAGGAACTGGCACTGTCGACCGAACGGCCGCGACCGGCAGTCGCCAGCCACCGGGGGCACACCGTCGACGTGGCGGTCCCGGCCGACCTGCACGAGGCGTTGCTGGGCCTGGCGCGGGAGCGCGGTACGACCCTCTTCATGGTGTTGCACGCCGCCCTCGCGGTGACGCTCTCGCGCCTCGGGGCGGGACAGGACATCCCGATCGGCTCGGCGATCGCCGGGCGGACGGACGAGGCGCTGAACGACCTCGTCGGCTGCTTCGTCAACACACTGGTCACCCGCACCGACCTGTCCGGGGAGCCCACCTTCGCCGAGGTGCTCGACCAGGTCCGGGAGACCGTGCTGAACGGACTGGCGCACCAGGACGTGCCGTTCGAGCGGCTGGTGGAGGAGCTGGCCCCCGCGCGCTCGCTGGCCCGCCACCCGTTGTTCCAGGTGGTCCTCACCCTCCAGAACGCCGCCGGGAAGACCGTGGACGGCAGCTCCGTCCTCGACGTTCCGGGGCTGCGGGCCGAGGCATTGTCGCTCGGGCGGCGGGTGGCGAAGTTCGACCTCGACGTGATCGTCGGCGAGGTGTTCGACGAGCAGGGCGC
This sequence comes from Kitasatospora sp. NPDC056181, assembly GCF_042266225.1. Lineage (NCBI taxonomy): Bacteria > Bacillati > Actinomycetota > Actinomycetes > Kitasatosporales > Streptomycetaceae > Kitasatospora > Kitasatospora sp. NPDC056181. Next base: position 4,390 of record NZ_JBHJUK010000266.1, on the reverse strand, counting down.
CCCGGCAGGCGTCCGCGGTGTGCTCACGGTGGCCGCGGACCTCTTCGACCCGGCGGTCGCCGGGCGGCTCGCGAACTGCCTGGTGCGGGTGCTGTCGGCAATGGCCCACGATCCGAAGGCACTTGTCACTCGGGTCGATGTGCTGGAGCCGGTGGAGCGGGCGTTGGTGGTGGAGGGCTGGAACGACTCGGTGGAGGTGTTGTCGGGGTCGTTGACGCATGAGTTGTTCGAGGCGCGGGTGGCGTTGTCGCCGGGTGCGGTGGCGTTGGTGGTGGACGGGGTGGGGGTGTCGTTCGGGGAGTTGGATGCGCGGGCGAACCGGTTGGCGCGGTATTTGGTGGGTCAGGGGGTGGGTGCGGAGTCGGTGGTGGGTCTGTGCCTGCCGCGGGGTGTGGAGACGGTTGCGGCGATTTTGGGGGTGTGGAAGGCGGGGGCGGCGTATCTGCCGGTGGATCCGGGGCAGCCGGTGGAGCGGATTGCGTTCATGTTGCGGGACAGTCGTGCGGTGTTGGCGTTGACGACGGTGGAGTTGCTGGACGAGCTGCCGGCGGGTCGGGTGCGGTTGGTGGCGGTGGACGGTGCGTTGGTGCGGATGCAGCTGGCCGGGATGGCGGCGACTGCTCCGGGTGTGCGGGTGTCGGCGGACGGGTTGGCCTACGTCATCTACACGTCGGGGTCGACGGGGCGTCCGAAGGGTGTGGGGGTGACGCACGGGGCGTTGGCGAACTATGTGGGGTCGGTGCCGTCGCGGGTGGGGTTCGGTGCTGAAGGTGGCAGGTATGCGTTGTTGCAGGCGCAGGCGACGGACCTGGGGAACACGGTGCTGTTCGCGAGTCTGGCGACCGGTGGTGAGCTGCACATCCTCCCCGAGGAGGCGGTGACGGATCCGGCGGTTGTGGCGGCGTACTTCGCCGAGCACCGGATCGACTTCGTGAAGGTGGTTCCCTCGCACCTGGCGGCGCTGGCCGCTGTTGCCGGACCGGGGGGTGTGCTGCCCGCGGCGTCGTTGGTGCTGGGCGGAGAGGCCGCCCCGGCGGGCCTGGTGGAGGGGCTGCTGGAGGCGGCCGGGGGGCGGGGGGTGTTCAACCATTACGGGCCGACGGAGGCGACGATCGGTGTTGCGACGGCCCGGCTGACGGCGGAGTCGGTGGCGTCCGGTGTGGTGCCGGTGGGTCGTCCGGTCGGGAACACGCGGTTGTTCGTGTTGGACGGGTTCCTGCGGCCGGTGGCGCCGGGTGTGGTGGGTGAGTTGTATGTCGCGGGTGTGCAGTTGGCGCGTGGTTATGTGGGGCGTCCTGGGTTGACGGCGGAGCGGTTCGTGGCCTGCCCGTTCGGTGGTGCCGAGGGTGGGCGGATGTACCGCACCGGTGACCGGGCGCGTTGGACGGCGGACGGCAGTGTGGTGGTGCTGGGGCGTGCGGACGATCAGGTGAAGGTGCGGGGTTTCCGGATCGAGCCGGGCGAGGTGGAGGCGGTGCTGGCCGCCCATCCGGGCGTGGCGCAGGCCGCGGTCGTCGCCCGCGAGGACACCCCCGGAGATTGCCGGCTGGTCGCCTACGTGGTCGCCGCTGATGAAGACGGTGGTGAACTGTCCACGTCGGTTCGGGAGTTTGCCGTCTCCAGGCTGCCGGAGCACATGGTGCCGTCGGCGGTGGTGGTGCTGGACGGGCTGCCGCTGACGGGCAACGGCAAGCTGGACCGCAGGGCGCTGCCGGCGCCGGACTTCGCCGCGGTGGCGGGTGCCGGCCGTGGTCCGGCGTCGGTGCAGGAGGAGATCCTGTGTGCCGCGTTCGCGCAGGTCCTGGGCCTGGAACACGTGGGTGTCGACGACGACTTCTTCGCTCTGGGCGGGCATTCGCTGCTGGCGGTCTCGTTGGTGGAGCTCCTGCGGGCGCGCGGGATGGCGGTCTCGGTACGGGCGTTGTTCCAGACCTCGACTCCGGCCGGCCTCGCGGCCGAGACGGGCCCGGGGCAGGTGAGCGTGCCCCCGAACGCGATTCCGGCCGGCACGGAGGTCATCACGCCGGACATGCTGCCGCTGGTCGAACTGAACACGGCCGAGATCGCGAAGGTCGTGGCTGCTGTGCCGGGCGGCGCGGCGAACATCGCGGACGTCTACCCGCTCGCCCCGCTCCAGGAGGGGATCTTCTTCCACCATCTGTTGCAGGCCGGACGCGGGGGCGAGACGGACGTGTATGCCGAGCCGATGGTGCTCGGGTTCGACAGCCGCCAACGGCTCGACGCGATCCTCGCCGCCCTCCAGCAGGTGGTGGACCGGCACGACATCTACCGCACGGCCGTCGTCTGGGAGGGCCTGCGCGAGCCCGTCCAGGTGGTGGCACGGCACGCGACGCTCCCGGTGGAAGAGCTGGAACTCGATCCGCACGGGGCCGACCCCGTCGAGCAGTTGCTGACCGCCGCCGGCGGCTGGATGGACCTGGACCGCGCGCCGCTGATCCGGGTGCACATCGCGGCTTCGCCCGACAACGGGCAGTGGCTGGCGCTCTTGCGCATCCACCACCTGGTCCGGGACGACGCCACCACGGATGCGCTGCTGAAGGGCGTACGGGCGTTCCTGTCCGGGCGCGGAGACTCGCTGCCCGCGCCCCTGCCGTTCCGCGACTTCGTGGCCCAGGCCCGGTTGGGGGTTCCGCGCGAGGAGCACGAGCGCTACTTCGCCGACCTTCTCGGCGACGTCACCGAACCCACCGCCCCGTACGGGCTGCTCGACGTGCACGGCGACGGCAGCGGAGCCGTGCAGGCACGGGCCGACATCGACGCCGAACTCGCCGAACGGGTCCGGGAAGTGTCCCGCCGGTTGGGCGTGAGTCCGGCGACGGTCTTCCATGTGGCGTGGGCGCGGGTGCTGGCGGCGGTCAGCGGTCGGGACGACGTGGTGTTCGGCACGGTGCTGTTCGGCCGCATGAACGCCGGCACCGGGGCCGACCGCGTCCATGGCCCCTTCATCAACACGCTGCCGTTGCGCGTACGCGTCGATGAGCTCGGAGCAGCCGAGGCGGTCTCCGCGCTGCGGCACCAGCTCGGCGAGCTGCTGGTGCACGAGCACGCGCCGCTCTCGGTGGCGCAGCAGGCCAGCGGTGTCCCGGGCGGCAGCCCGCTGTTCACCGCGCTCTTCAACTACCGGAACGGCCGACTCGCCGGGGGGACACCCGGATCGGACCTCGGCGTCGGCCTGGACGGCGTGCGACTTCGGTACGCCCGGGGCCGTACCAACTATCCGTTGGTGGTGAACGTGGACGACGACGGGACCGGTTTCGGCCTGAGCGTCGACGCTGTCGCCCCGGCCGATGCGGAGCAGGTGTGTGGGTTGCTGCGGACGGCGGTTGCGGGTCTGACGTCGGTGTTGGAGGAGTCGCCGGAGTCGCGGTTGGGTGCGGTGGATGTGGTGGGCGGGGTGGAGCGGGAGCGGTTGTTGGTGGGGTGGCAGGTGCCGGCGGTGGAGGGGTCGGTGGGGACGTTGGTGGGGTTGTTCGAGGCGCGGGTGGTGGAGTCGCCGGGTGCGGTGGCGGTCGTGGCTGACGGGGTGGGGGTGTCGTACGGGGAGTTGGATGTGCGGGCGAACCGGTTGGCCAGGTGCCTGATCGGTCGTGGTGTCGGCCCGGAGTCGGTGGTGGCCGTCATGGTCGGCCGATCGGTGGAGTTGGTGGTGGGGATGCTGGCGGTGTTGAAGGCGGGTGGGGCGTATCTGCCGGTGGATCCGGCGTATCCGGACGAGCGGGTGGCGTTCACGCTTAAGGACGCCGGCGCCGAACTCGTCGTGTCGTCGGGGGATTTGCTCGGGCGGTTGTCGGGGTTCGGGGTGCCGGTGATGGCGGTGGACGGTCCCGAGGTTGCCGGTTTTGACGGTGCGCCGTTGGAGGTGGGCGAGCGGGATGTGGTGCTTCCTGATCATCCGGCGTATGTGATCTACACGTCGGGGTCGACGGGGCGTGCGAAGGGCGTGGTGGTGTCGCACCGGAGTGTGACGGGGCTGTTCGCGCAGTCGCGGGGCCTGTTCGGCTTCGGGGCGGGGGATGTGTGGAGCTGGTTCCACTCGTTCGCGTTCGACTTCTCGGTGTGGGAGTTGTGGGGGGCGTTGTTGCACGGCGGGCGGGTGGTGGTGGTTCCGTTCGAGGTGTCGCGTTCGCCGGAGGAGTTCCTGGCGCTGGTGGAGCGCGAGGGGGTGACGATGGTAAGTCAGACGCCGTCGGCGTTCTACCAGCTCCTCGCGGTGGAGGGCGCACACGCGGACGCTTGGGGGTCGGTGCGGGCGGTGGTGTTCGGCGGTGAGGCGCTGGATCCGTCGCGGCTGGCGCCGTGGTGGGCCCGGTACGGCAGGTCGGGCCCGCGGTTGGTGAACATGTACGGGATCACCGAGACGACCGTGCAC
>NZ_JBHJUK010000265.1:0-6596 GCF_042266225.1 Kitasatospora sp. NPDC056181 | reverse complement strand
CGGTGGTGCTCGACAGGATGGCCGAGCCGTTCGAGTTCGTCAGGGCGCTGGGCCTGCACGCGCGCAGCATCGAGGTGATGGACCAGCGCGGCCTGCTGGACCAGTTCCTCGCGCTCGGCCAACAGCACAGGGTCGGCGGTTTCTTCGCCGGGCTCGGCACCTCGTGGCCCGAGGGGCTGGACACCGCCCACTCGTACGTCCTCGGTATTCCGCAGCCCGTCACCGAGCGCCTGCTGACCGAGCACGCCGTCCGGCTCGGCGCCGAGATCCGGCGCGGCTGCGAACTGGTCGGGCTGAGCCAGGACGAGGACGGGGTGACCGCCGAGCTGGCCGACGGCACGCGGCTGCGCTCGCGCTACCTGGTCGGCTGCGACGGCGGCCGCAGCACGGTGCGCAAGCTGCTCGGCGTGGACTTCCCGGGCGAGCCCAGCAGGGTCGAGACGCTGCTGGGGGAGATGCAGGTCACGGCGGACCCGGAGACCCTGGCCGCGGTGTCGGCCGAGGTCCGCAAGACCCAGACCCGCTTCGGCTTCATGCCTCTCGGGGACGGGTTCTACCGCGTGATCGTGCCCGCCGAGGGGGTGGTCGAGGACCGCGCGGCCGAGACGACCCTCGACGAGTTCAAGGAGCAGCTGCGGGCGTACGCCGGCACCGACTTCGGCGTCCACTCGCCGCGCCGGCTCTCCCGCTTCGGTGACGCCACCCGGCTGGCCGAGCGCTACCGCGTGGGCCGGGTGCTGCTGGCCGGCGACGCCGCGCACATCCACCCGCCGACCGGCGGGCAGGGCCTCAACCTCGGCATCCAGGACGCGTTCAACCTCGGTTGGAAGCTGGCCGCCGAGGTCAACGGCTGGGCACCGGAGGGACTGCTGGACACCTACCACACCGAGCGGCACCCGGTGGCCGCCGACGTGCTGGACAACACCCGCGCACAGATCCAGCTGATGTCCGCCGAACCCGGCCCCCAGGCCGTGCGCCGGCTGCTGTCGGAGCTGATGGACATCGAGGAGGTGAACCGGCGACTGATCGAGAAGCTCATCGCGATCGGCCTCCGGTACGACTTCGGCGAGGGGCACGAGCTGCTCGGCCGGCGGATGCGGGACATCGGGCTGAAGCGGGGCCGCCTCTACGGGCTGATGCACGGCGGCCGAGGCCTGCTGCTCGACCAGACCGGCCGGCTCTCGGTGGCCGGCTGGGAGGACCGGGTCGACCACGTGGTCGACGTCAGCGACGAGCTGGACGTGCCCGCGGTGCTGCTGCGGCCGGACGGCCACGTGGCGTGGGTCGGCGAGGACCAGCAGGAGCTGCTCGGCGCGCTGCTGACGTGGTTCGGCGCCGCCGCCGGCTGAGCGTGCGGCCGGTGCAGGGCCCCGGAGTCCTACCGCTCCGGGGCCGGCGGGAGGCGGTACACCGAGACGTGGGAGCGCGAGTCGGCGGTGAAGTCGGAGCCCTCCCAGTCCGCGTGCCTGCTCTCCAGTGCGAAGCCGGCGAGTTGGGCCATGAGGTCGAGTTCGGCGGGCCAGACGTAGCGGTGCGGGCTGCGGAAGAGCTCGGCCTGCCGGCTGTCGTCGAACCTGAAGTGGTGGGACACGACGTGCTGTTGCAGGACGTCGTACGTGTCGAGGCCGATGTACCCGGGCTCGGAGTGGAAGACCGTCGCCGGTTGGCCCGGTGGGAGCCTGCGCAGCTCGGGTACCCAGAGCTCGATCACGAACCTGCCGTCGGGCGCGAGGTGGCGGGCGGCGTTGCGGAAGCACGCGACCTGTTCGGACTGGGTGAGCAGGTTGGAGATCGTGTTGTAGACGAGGTAGACGAGCGTGTACGCCCCCGGGGCCCGTGCCGTCGCCATGTCGCCGACGACCACCGGGATTTCCGCCTCGTCCGCCTTCGTGCGGAGTCGGCCGATCATCGGGAGCGAGAGCTCGATGCCGGTCACGGGCACACCGCGCCCGGCGAGCGGGACAGCCACCCGGCCGGTGCCGATGGCGAACTCCAGCGCCCTTCCGCCGTCGGCGAGTTCGGCGAGGCGGTCCACGGCCGGCTCCAGGACCTCGGGGGCGAACATGCCCGTGCCCGGCGTGTCGTAGTTCCGCGCGGCGTGGTCGTCCCAGACCTGTTCCTGTTCCATTCCCTCAACGATGTTCAACGGCAGGCGAGTTGTCCAACGTTTTTGCGACCCCGGGGGTGGTCCGGGGGGTGGTCCGGGGGTGCTCCGGGGCGGTCCGGGGCGTCGACGGCCCGCGGCCGGGCGGGCCGTGGATCGTGCCGGTGCGGGTGGGTATCGTCGCCGTATGCCCGAACTGATAGCGCCCACCGTCCGCCTCCACGCCGCCTGGACCCGGGCGCACGAGGAGTGGGGGCCCGGCCACCACGAGGACGGGTTCGGGCTGTTGCCGTCCGACGAGACCGCATCGTCCGAGGGGTTCGCCGCCTGGGTGGCCCGGCTGGCCGAAGCGTCGGGTGGTCCGGCGCAAGGTGACCCGGCGGAGGGTGACCAGGCGGAGGATGACCCGGCGGTCCGGGCGGCGTCCGACCGGGCACGGTGCACCTACCGTTGGATCGTCGAGGGTGACGAGGTCCTCGGCGGGATCGCGCTGCGGCACGGAAACGGCGATCGAGTACCGGAGTTCGGCCACATCGGCTACGGCATCCGGCCGTCCGCGCGTCGGCGCGGACTGGCGACCTGGGCGCTGGGCCGGATCCTGGAGGAGGCGCGGGGGCTGGGCTTGGACCGGGTGCTGCTCACCTGCGCGGTCGGGAACACCGCCTCGGCGAGGACGATCACGCGTCACGGCGGCGTGTTCGAGGGCGTCCGGGAGACGAGGTTCGGTGCGGTGCGGCGCTACTGGATCGAGGTCTGACGGAGGGGCCGAGGTCTGTCCTATGGAGCGAGGCCTGACGGACGGATCGAGGACTGACGGACCTGGGCCTCGGTGACATTGCAGTGTTACTGTTTCGCTCATGTCCAAGGTCGAGATTGACGCACTGACCGCCGAGTTCTTCGGCGCCTTCGACAACCGGGGTGGCAAGCCCGCCGACGTCGCCCGGCTCCGCCGGCTGATCGTGCCGGGGGGAGTGATCGTCAACACCGGCCCGAGTCTGACCGTCTACACCGTGGACGAGTTCATCGAGCCCCGCGAGCAGCTGCTGAGCGACGGCCGACTGGTCGAGTTCTCCGAGTGGGAGACGGCCGAGCGCACCGAGATCGTCGGCGACCTCGCGACGCGATTCGGCGAGTACGGCAAGTCCGGGATCATGAACGGCGAGCCGTACGAGGGTGGCGGGACCAAGGCCTTCCAGTTCGTCCGGACCCCCGAGGGCTGGCGGATCGTCTCCTTCTCCTGGTCCGACCACATCTGACGAATCATCATGTCAGCGGGCGCCGCCGGGCTCCCCGGGCTGGAACCACGGCCGGGGAGCCCCTGCGTCGGCGGCGCCTCCGCGTCCGGCTCGTCGGCCGGTGGCGCCGCCGCCCTCGGTCAACGCCGGACCATCCGCACCCCGGCGACCTCCAGCAGGCCGTCGAGCTCGACCTTCCCGACGGTCTGCTGCGGGCTCACCACGAGTCCGTCGCGGCGCACGATGTCGAGGAGCCGCTCGGCCAGCGGCATGACCATGTGCCGCCCCCAGCAGCGTTCGCTGGCGTGGCCGAAGGGGAGGTAGCCGGGCTGGTCGTCGGGGTCGAGGCCGGCCCACCGTTCGGGGCGGAAGGTGTCCGGGTCGTCCCAGAGCCGCGGATCCCGGTGGGTCAGCAGCGGGAGCATCAGGATGTCGTCCTTCGGGCCGATCCGGTCGTCCACGGCGAGGTACTCCGGGGAGGCCATCCGCAGGATGTTCCAGGACGGGGGCAGCAGCCGCAGCGCCTCCAGCAGGATGTCCCGGTTCGGCACGCCCTCGTCGAAGGGCGAACCCAGCCAGAGCGCGTTGGTGACGAGCGCGGACACGGTGAAGCAGACCGGCGCGGCCACCCGTCGGTACAGGTACATCGCGTACCGGCGGTCGTCATAGGTTTCCGCATTCAGCACGCGGGCCGCCAGATTGGACAGCGGAATTTCCGTCCCCGGCTTTCCGAGCATGGCCGTGCCGGCCGCCACGGCCATCCAGGTCAATTTCGGGGTGAGTTCCAGCCGGCGGTCCACGAGGACGCGGAACCGGAAACTCTCGCGGCCGAAGACGAGATCCCGGAGATAGACGTGGGCGACGTGCGGCCATTTCCCGGTGAGGTCGACCGAATCGCCCAGGGGCTTTTTCAGCGCGGCCCGGACGTCGGCCGAGACGGCCTGCATGAGCGCGGACGCGTCGGTCCGGGGGACGGACCTCCCCTGGACGGGCTTGAAGGTCGGCCGCTCCTCGTCGTTGGCGGGCCTGCTGAGGAGCAGGCTGTCCATCAGGTCGACGCCGGCGACCCCGATGGTGTCGTCCTCCAGGCGGAAGAGGTCCGACCCGCGGTACGTGCGAAGAAGCGCGTCGATCCGCGGCGCGAAGACGGTGGCCCGGGTGTTCCCGCCGGTCCTGGACAGAGACATCGGTGAACTCCAAGGGTGAGCGGCCCGTGCCCGGGTGGACCGATTCCACCGGGCACGGGCCTGGCAGCGAACTGCCCGATTAGATCCAGCCGTACCAGGCGTAGGCCTTCAGGCTCTTCTCCGGCATGACCTTCTTCACGAAATGCACGAGCTTCATGACAGTACCTCCGTCTGAGAGTGAACCGGACGAATCATGCAACAGGCCGACGGGGGGCGGTGGGTAAGTCCGCAGAATTCTGCGTTCCGCTTCTCGTCGCCGCAAAAAGTGAAGCCCAGCCCGAAATAAGCGTCAAGTGACGCAGTTCACACGCCGATCGGCGGTGCCGGCGGGTTTCACGTTTCCCGGTGCCCGATTCGACCGCCTGGGGTGCGAAATGGACGGCCCTGGGCGCATCGTGCCCATCGGGGCGGTTGTGAGGGGCCGGGGGTGCGCGACGGCGCTGGTCAGCGCCTCGCCCCGGATGGCGGCCGCATGAACGACACGCGTCCGCGGGCCGGCGGCGGGACGTCCTGACGGGATTCCGGGAGGTGCGGCACGGGCCGACGGAACGTTCGGTCTGCCCTTTCGGGCATGTCGGCGCCGGACGGGGCCGGGCAGGGGCGGCCGGGGCCGCTTGCCGGCCGGTGCCGGGGGCGGGGTTGCCGGCCGGGAGTCGTGGACGGATCAGGTCACGGCCGTTTGTGTCCACCCGAACGGCCTTCCGGGCGGACCGGTGGCAGACGAAGCTTGTCATCGCCGACGGGAACGCCGAGCGGCTCTCGGAATCACAAGAACTGACGTTCCATCAGGACCACCCGTGCCACCGGAGTCACGCGCTCCACCGGCGTCACCCCGTCGCCCGGGCGGCATGCCCTGCCGCCGCGCGCCGGTGCCTGCCCTCACGCAGCCCTTCACCTCCGGCCGCCCAGGCCACCCGACATCTTCCTGGAGACATCCATGTCCGCCGTCCGTCCCACCGTCCTGCCCGCCGTCCGCGCGGCCTCCGTCGTCCTGGCCGCCGGCCTCTGCACCCTCGCCCTCGGTGCCGCCCCGGTGCACGCCCAGCCGGTGCCGGGGGCGGGTCCGTCCGCAGGGCCGGGCGCGTCAGGCGTCCTGGGCGGCGACAAGGGCAGCCCGGGGCAGGGCTCGCCCGCCCTGGGCAAGGCGGCGGGCTCACCCGCGGCGGGCCTGTCGGCGTTGGCGGCGGCGCCCCAGCTCAGCCGCTCCGAGGCGATCGCCCGGGCGCAGTCGTGGGTGGGGATCGGGCTCCAGTACACGATGGACGGCTCCACCTACCAGGGTTACCGCCGCGACTGCTCGGGCTACGTCTCGATGTCGTGGAAGCTCGGCACCCCGGGCCTGGACACCACCAGCTTCATCCCCGCCGGTGTCGCCTCGAGGATCGCCAAGGACGACCTGAAGCCGGGGGACGCCCTGTTGAACGACGCGGCAGGCGCCAAGGGCCACGTCGTCCTCTTCGACCGCTGGGCCGATGCCGCCCACACCTCCTACGTGGGCTTCGAGTTCAGCGGCAGCGGCGTCCACCACCGGACGATCCCGTACCCCTACTTCCCCGACTACATCCCGGCCGGCACCAGTTACAAGCCCGTCCGCAACAACAGCATCGTCGACGACACCACGCCCCCGCCCACTCCGCCGACGCCCGCCCCCTCCGGCACCTCCCAGTCCGCGGCGACGGTGTACAACCCGGACACGGGGACGGCCGAGGCCTTCGCGATCGGTGCGGACGGGGCGATGGCGCACGCCTACAGCACCAACGGCGGTGCCTGGACGGACTGGTCGACGCTGGACCCGTCGTTCCGGTTCACCGGCAGCCCGGCGGTGGTCTACAACCCGGTGAACAAGGTGACGGAGGTCTTCGCGACCGGCACCGATGGCGTGGTCTCGCACAACTACCTGTTCAACGGGGGCCAGTGGAGCGGCTGGTCCACCCTCGGGTCCTCGTTCCGGTTCGGCGGGAGCCCGACCGCGGTCTACAACGAGGCGACCAACGCGGTCGAGCTGTTCGGTGTCGGCACCGACGGCGTCATCAACCACACCTACAACATCAACGCCGGTCCCTGGGCGGG
>NZ_JBHJUK010000264.1:0-6613 GCF_042266225.1 Kitasatospora sp. NPDC056181 | reverse complement strand
CGGCGCCACCGCTCCCCCCCACATGCTGCACCCGGGTGACTAACCCCGGTATCGACGCGCGGGGGGCGCCCCCCGGGGAGCCCGGGGGGCCCGCCGCCTGCGGCGTTGTGCGGTGGATTTCGTGGTTGTGTCGGTGGGACCTGGTAGTACTGGGAGCGATGAGCAGCACGCAGGGGAGTGAGGACGAGGGCGGAGGCCCGGAGCAGCTGGCGTTCATCCGGGAGGCGGTCCGCCGGGCCAAACCCCGGACGTGGCGCGGCGCCAAGCGGGCCGAGCACCTGCCGGTCGCCCGGGTGGTGGTCGACAAGGGCGTGCTGACCATCGACAAGTTCTTCGACTACGAGGTGCCCGCCGCGATGGCGGAGGAGGCGCAGCCCGGCGTCCGCGTCCGGGTGCGGTTCGGGGCGCGGGTGGTGAAGGGCCAGCGCGAGGGCGGTGAGCTGCACGACGGGTTCATCGTCGCGCGGCTGGAGAAGAGCGACTTCGCCGGCCCGCTGGCGCCGCTCGCCCAGGTGCTCTCGCCCGAGCCGGTGCTCACCCCGCAGCTGCTGCGGCTCTGCCGGACCGTCGCCGACCGGTACGCCGGCACCCTGGCCGACGTCCTCCAGCTGGCTGTCCCGCCCCGGCACGCCAAGGCCGAGGCCCAGCCCTCGCCCGCACCGCGCCCGCGGCCCGCGGCGCCGGCGCCGGGCGGCTGGTCGCGCTACCCCGCCGGGCCGGACTTCCTCGCCTCGCTGGCCGGTGGCGGCTCGCCCCGCGCGGTCTGGATGGCGCTGCCCGGCCCCGGCTGGCCGTACGAGATCGCCCGGGCCGTCGCCGCCACCCTGGCGAGCGGGCGCGGCGCACTGGTCGTGCTGCCGGAGGGGCGGTCGGTGGCCCGGGTGGACCAGGCGCTGACCGAGCTGCTGGGCGAGGGCATGCACGCCACCCTCGCCGCCGACCTCGGCCCCCAGGAGCGGTACCGGCGGTGGCTGCTGGTCAGCCGCGGTTCGGTGCACGCGGCCATCGGCACCCGCGCCGCGATGTTCGCGCCGGTGCGCGACCTCGGGCTGGTGGTCGTCTGGTCCGACGGCGACGGCAGCCACAGCGACCCGCGCAACCCGCACCCGCACGTCCGCGAGGTGGCGCTGCTGCGCGCCGCCGAGGAGGGCGCGGGCGTGCTGCTCGGCGGGCACGCCGTGACGGTCGAGGGCGCGCAGCTGGTCCGCACCGGGTGGGCCAGGCCGCTGGCCGCGGACCGGGAGACCGTCCGGCAGGTGGCGCCGCGGGTCCGCACCGTCACCGACCAGGACCAGCACCGGGACGCCGCCGCGCAGGCCGCGCGGCTGCCCTCGGTGGCCTGGGAGGTGGCCCGGGAGGCGCTGGCGGCCGGGGGACCGGTGCTGATCCAGGTACCGCGGCGGGGCTACGTGCCCCGGCTGGCGTGCGGGAGGTGCCGCACCCCGGCCCGGTGCCGGCGCTGCGAGGGGCCGCTGGAGGCCTCCTCCGCCGACGCGCCGCTGCACTGCGCGTGGTGCGGCGAGGCGGCGGCCGACTGGCACTGCGAGGAGTGCGGCTCCTTCCGGCTGCGGGCCCAGGTGGTCGGCGCGCGGCGGACGGCGGAGGAGCTGGGCAAGGCGTTCCCGCGCGTCCCGGTGCGGACCTCCGGGCGGGACGCGGTGCTGTCGACCGTCCCGGACGAGCCGGCGCTGGTGATCTCCACGCCGGGCGCCGAACCGGTGGTCGAGGGCGGCGGCGGGTACGCGGCCGCGCTGCTGCTGGACGGCTGGGCGCTGCTCGGCCGGCCCGACCTGCGGGCCGGGGAGGAGACGCTGCGGCTCTGGCTGGCCGCCGCCGCGCTGGTGAAGCCGTCGGCGGACGGGGGCACGGTGGTCGTCGTCGCCGAGCCGACGGCGCGGCCGGTGCAGGCGCTGGTCCGCTGGGACCCGCTCGGGCACGCCGGGATGGAGCTGGAGGAACGGGCCCAGCTGCACTTCCCGCCGGTGTCGCGGATGGCCTCGGTGACCGGCAGCCCGGCGGCGGTCGCGGACCTGCTCGGTCTGATCCGGCTGCCGTCGGAGGCCGACGTGCTCGGGCCGGTGCCGGTGCAGGCGCTGCGGGGGGAGGAGCAGGAGCGGGCCCTGCTGCGGGTGCCGCCCGGGCAGGGTGCGGCGCTGGCGGCGGCGCTCAAGGCCGCCCAGATCGCGCGGATCGCGCTGCGGACACCGGAGGTGGTGAAGGTGCGGATCGATCCGACGGACATCGGGTGAGGGGCGGTCGGGTGTGCCGCCCCTCACCCGGGGCGGGCCGCCGCTCAGCCGCGTAGCGGGACGCCGGTGCGGTCGAGCGTGCCGCGCTCGTGGGCGGCGCGGTCCAGGGCGGCGCGGTCCAGGCCGCCCTGGCGGGCGGCCGGGACGGTCGCGGCCAGCCCGGTCGGGGCGGGCGCGGCGGCCGGCAGCTCCTCGGAGCGGTCGGGCCGGCTCGGGCCCGGCACCCCCGGCACCCCGGAGGCCGGCACCGCGCCGGCCGCCAGCAGCTCGCTGGCCGGCCGGCGCATCCCGTACCGCCGGTGCACCGCCTGCTTGGTGACCCCGAGGGCCGAGCCCACCGAGTCCCAGGAGAAGCCCAGCGCCCGGTCGAACTCGACCGCCGCCGCCACCAGCGTCTCCACGCTCTCGCGCAGCTCCTGCGCCAGGCGCACCGTCGGCGCCGGAGCCCGTCCGTACACCACGAACCCCGCCGAGGTGCTGGGGCGGCGCGGACGGTAGACGTTGCCCAACTGGGCGGTGAGCGTCCGCAGCGCGTCGACCTGCCGCCTCACCCGCTCGATGTCCCGCACCAGCAGGTGCAGGCTCGCCCGCGCCCGGGCGTCGTGGTTGATCTGCTCGGCCATGGCCTACGTGCCACCTTCCGTACGGTTCGGCTCGGCCGGAACGCCGTGTCCCGCGCGCTCCGGCCCCGGTCAATCTCACTTGACCAACGCCCGACCGGGGGCCGGGGTCACGCAGCCGGGCGAGTCGGGATATGCCAGATGCCCGGGCTCGGCCCGAGGAGGAGCCGTGGGATTGCATAGACTGGCCTGTGGTCGGCCCGAGTTCGGCGGTCCCGCCGGGCCGCGGGCCCGGCCGGTCAGACCGCCCGGGGTTTCCCGAGGCCCGGCCTCCGGGCCTCTCGAATGCCCGACCTCCCGACCACTCGACTGCCCGACCACTCGACTTCCCGACCTCTCGACCTCCCGACGGACAGGAGCCCGCAGCCCGTGGCGATCCAGCCGATCCGCATCTTCGGAGACCCCGTACTCCGGGCCACCGCGAAGCCGGTGACCACCTTCGACAAGGAGCTGCGCACCCTCGTCCGGGACCTCACCGACACCATGCTCGACGCCCCGGGCGCCGGCCTGGCCGCACCTCAACTCGGCATCTCCCTGCGGGTGTTCACCTACCACGTGGACGGCGTCACCGGTCACCTGATCAACCCCGACCTCTCGCTGACCGAGGAGGAGCAGGACGGCCCCGAAGGCTGCCTCTCGCTGCCCGGCCTGCGCTACGACACCAAGCGCGCGTACGGGGTCGTCGCCAAGGGCTTCAACATGTACGGCGACCCGGTCACCATCGAGGGCACCCAGTTGCTCGCCCGCTGCATCCAGCACGAGACCGACCACCTCGACGGCATCATCTTCATCGACCGCCTCGACCGCGAGCAGCGCAAGGCCGCGTTGAAGGCGATCCGCGACACCGACTGGGGCGGCGCACCCGCGCCCGTCGTCAAGGTCTCGCCGCACAGCACCTTCGGGTCGGCGCGCTGACCCTCCGGCCCCTGTGGCCTGCCCCGTTTCCTTCAGTTCTGACTGTTTGAACTCCCGCCACCAGAAAGGCACTTGATGCGCCTCGTGTTCGCCGGCACCCCCGAGGTCGCCGTTCCCGCCCTGGACGCCCTGCTCGCCTCCGACCGGCACGAGGTCGTCGCGGTGGTCACCCGCCCCGACGCCCCCGCCGGGCGCGGCCGCAAGCTGGTCGCCAGCCCCGTCGCCCAGCGCGCCGAGGAGGCCGGGATCGAGGTCCTCAAGCCGGCGAAGCCCAGCGACCCGGAGTTCGTCGCCCGCCTCACCGAACTCGCCCCCGACTGCTGCCCGGTGGTCGCCTACGGCGCGCTGCTGCGCCCCGGCACCCTGGAGATCCCCAAGCACGGCTGGGTCAACCTGCACTTCTCGCTGCTCCCCGCCTGGCGCGGCGCCGCCCCCGTCCAGCACGCGGTGCTGGCCGGCGACGAGGTCACCGGTGCGTCCACCTTCCTGATCGAGCAGGGCCTGGACTCCGGCCCGGTCTACGGGATCCTCACCGAGGAGATCCGCGCCACCGACACCAGCGGCGAACTGCTCGACCGGCTCGCCCACTCCGGCGCCCGGCTGCTCGTGGCGACCATGGACGGCATCGCCGACGGCAGCCTGCACGCCGTACCGCAGCCCGCCGAGGGCGTCACGCTCGCGCCGAAGATCACCGTCGAGGACGCCCGGATCGACTGGACCCACCCCGCGCTCCGGGTCGACCGCGTGGTGCGCGGTTGCGCGCCCGCCCCCGGCGCCTGGACGGTGTTCCGCGGCGAACGGCTGAAGGTCACCGGGCCGGTCAAGCTGGTGACGGACTCGTCGGTGCTCGCCCCGGGGGAGCTGGCCGTGGGCAAGAACAGCGTCCGGGTCGGCACCGGCAGCCACGAGGTCGAGCTGGGCGAGGTGCGCCCGCAGGGCAAGAAGGCGATGCGGGCCGCGGACTGGGCCCGTGGGGCGCGGATCGAGTCCGGCGAGCGGTTCGGCACCGGCGAGGAGTGAACCGGTCGGGTGCGCGCCCCGGGACCTCCTGCGGTGCGCCCCCTGTGGCTGAGGGCTGACGGCTGAGGGCTGAGCTTGTGGCTGACGGCTGACGGCTGACGGCTGACGGCTGACGGCTGACGGCTTGCGGCGGGAGGCGGCGTGACGGCGCCTCCCCCTGTCCGCCCTCCTGCGGGCACCGGCTCTGTACGGCGGACGCCGTCGACGGCGATCCCGGCCCCGATCCCGGCCCCGGCCCCGGGCCGGAACGGTGGCGCGGGTTGCGGCGGGGCGCCCGCCCGGGACGGCCGGGGCCCGGGATTCGCGTTACTGTTCCCTTGATAACCCCCGTAGCACTTTGAGGCACACAGAACATGAGCACGCCCAGCAGCACCCCCGGCGCCAAGCGCGCGCCCCGTCCGCACCGCCGTCCCAAGAAGGACCCGGCCCGGATCGTCGCCTTCCGCGCCCTGCGCGCCGTCGACGAGCGCGACGCCTACGCCAACCTGATCCTGCCCTCCCTCCTGCGCGAGGCCGAGCAGAAGGGCATGGACCGGCGCGACGCCGCCCTCGCCACCGAACTCGTCTACGGCACCCTGCGCCTGCAGGGCACCTACGACGCGGTCATCGCCGCCTGCATCGACCGCCCGCTCAGCAAGGTCGACCCGCCGGTCCTCGACGTGCTCTCGCTCGGCGCGCACCAGCTGCTCACCACCCGCATCCCCAGCCACGCCGCCGTCTCGGCCACCGTCGAACTGGCCCGGGTGGTGCTCGGCGACGGCAAGGCCAAGTTCGTCAACGCCGTGCTGCGCCGGATCAGCGCCCACGACCTGGACACCTGGATCGGGCAGGTCGCCCCGCCGTACGACCAGGACGCCGAGGACCACCTCGCCGTCGTCCACTCCCACCCGCGCTGGGTCGTCGCCGCGCTCTGGGACTCGCTCGGCCGCTGGCAGCCCGACGCCTCCGGGCGCACCGCCGTGGAGGAGCTGCTCCGCGCCGACAACGAGCGGCCCGAGGTCACCCTGGTCGCCCGCCCCGGCCGGGTCACCGTCGGTGAACTCGCCGACGCCCTCCCCGAGGCCCAGCCCGGCCGCTGGTCCCCGTTCGCGCTGCGGCTCGCCGAGGGCGGCGACCCGGGCGGGCTGACCGCGGTGCGGGAGAACCGGGCCGGCGTCCAGGACGAGGGCAGCCAGCTCGTCGCGCTGGCGCTCGCCGCGGCGCCGCTCGACGGCCCGGACCGGCTCTGGCTGGACGGCTGCGCCGGCCCGGGCGGCAAGGCCGCGCTGCTCGGCGCGCTGGCCGCCGAACGCGGCGCCGCTCTGGTGGCCAGCGAGAAGCAGCCGCACCGCGCCCGGCTGGTCGCCCGTGCGCTGGAGGGCAACCCCGGCCCGTACACCGTGATCGCCGCCGACGGCACCCGGCCGGCCTGGAAGTCCGGCGGCTTCGACCGGGTGCTGGTCGACGTCCCCTGCTCCGGCCTCGGCGCGCTGCGCCGCCGTCCGGAGGCCCGCTGGCGCCGCCGCCCGCAGGACATCGCGGCGTTCGGCCCGCTCCAGCGGGACCTGCTGCGCTCGGCGATCGAGGCCACCCGGATCGGTGGCGTCGTCGGCTACGCGACCTGCTCGCCGCACCTCGCGGAGACCCGCGCGGTGGTGGACGACGTGCTGCGCGAGCAGGGCGGCAAGGTCGAGTGGATCGACGCCCGCCCGCTGCTGCCGGGCGTCCCGTCGCTGGGCGAGGGGCCGGACGTGCAGCTCTGGCCGCACCTGCACGGGACGGACGCGATGTACCTGGCGCTCCTGCGGCGGACCGCGTAGGGGCTTGAGC
>NZ_JBHJUK010000263.1:0-6712 GCF_042266225.1 Kitasatospora sp. NPDC056181 | reverse complement strand
GGCCCGGGGGGGGGCGGCGAGGCGGGCGGGGGCCGCGTCGGCGTCGGGCCCGGCCGGACGCCAACCGGACTCGCGTGCGGTGCGGGCGATGGCGGTGCCACTGGCGAGGCCTTCGACGCACCCGCGGGAGCCGCAGGGGCAGGGCCGGCCGTCGAGGTCGACGGTGATGTGGCCGAGGTGGCCGGCGTTGCCGGTGGGGCCGGGCCGGACCGCGCCGTCCAGGACGAGGCCGGCGCCGACGCCGGTCGAGACGACGACGCACAGGGCGTTGCGGTAGCCGCGGGCGGCTCCGCACCAGTGCTCGGCGGCGGCCATCGCGACCGCGTCGCCGCCCAGGGTGACGGGGAGGCCGGCGACCGCGGGGTGGGCGGCGACCCGGTCGCGCAGCGGGAAGTCGCGCCAGCCGGGGATGTTGACCGGGCTGACCGTGCCCCGGGCGATGTCGACCGGACCGGCGCTGCCGATGCCCAGGGCCCGGGCCTGCGGCCAGAGCGGGTGCCGGGCGAGCCGGTCGAGGACGCCGTGCACGGCGGCGAGGACGGCTCCGGCGCCGTCCCGGGCCGGGGTGGGCAGCTGGACCTGGTGGAGGAGCGCACCGTCCGGGCCCACCAGGCCGCCGGCGATCTTCGTCCCGCCGATGTCGAGCGCCGCGAGGAGGCTGCGCGGGGCGAGGCTCTGGTCGTGGGCGACAGCAGCCCGGTCATGACTCATTGTGACGATCTCCGGCGTTGGGGTGCGGACGGCCGTTCCGCCTCCATGGCGTGGGCGCGGGCGGTCGTTGGGGTGATTCTCGTGGCCGATGACAACGTTGTCCAGGAGCCGCCCACGGCCTTCGGGCAGTCGGCTTCCAGATCGACCCGGCGAAGGAATCGCGGGCAACGCGGCCCGCGACCGCGCCTACACCGCCTGGACCGCCTGGACCACCCGGACCTACACCACCCGGACCTACACCACCCGGACCGACGCCGTCCTGGCCGACCACGGCGCCGGCGACCGGTTCTGGCTGCCCACCTCCCGGGCCGCTGACGGCTCCTTCCACCCCGACTACGATGTGCACCGCGTCATGTGGAACAACGACCTCGCCAATCCGGGCCGCACCACCGCGAAGCTGTTCGCCGCTCACGCCAAGGCCATGACCGGAGCCTCCGCCGGCTGAGCCGCGCCGCCCGTCGGCCCGGCCGTGCAGCGCCCGGGCCGACGGGGACGGCAGGACCGGTGCCGGAACCACCAAGGAATCGCCCCTCATGCCCTTCGACCGACCGCCCGGCCCGACCGTCCTCTTCCAGGGCGACAGCATCACCGACGCCGGCCGCCGCCGGGACGCCCCCGCCGACCTCGGACGGGGCTACGTGGCCCTGGCCGCCGGACAGCTGGCCGCCGGACAGTTGGCCGCCGCCCGCCCCGGCCTCACCGTGCTCAACCGGGGCGTCGCCGGGGACCGCGTCCGGGACCTGCGGGCCCGCTGGGAACGCGACACCCTGGTCCACCGGCCGGACGTGCTCTCCCTCCTGGTCGGGGTGAACGACACCTGGCGCCGCTACGACGCCGGCCAGGTCACGCCCGTCGCCGAGTGGGAGGCCGACTACCGCCACCTGCTCACCGAGGCCCGGGACCGCACCGGCGCCGACCTGATCCTGGTGGAGCCGTTCCTGGTGCCCGTCACCGCCGAGCAGTGGTCCTGGCGGCAGGACCTCGACCCGCGGATCCACGCCGTCCGGCGGCTGGCCGCCGAGTTCGGCGCCGGGCTGCTCGCCGCCGACGGCCTGCTCAACCAGGCCGCCCGCACCGCCGGGGGCCCGGGCCTCGTCGCCGCAGACGGCGTCCACCCGACCCCGCTCGGCCACCGGCTGCTCGCCGAGGCCTGGACGGCGCTCGTCCTCGCCCGCCGCATCCCGGCACTGCGGGAGGCACGGGCGTGAGCGGCCGGCACGGTGGCCGCCCCACCATGAACGACGTCGCCGCCGCGGCCGGCGTCGGGCTCAAGACCGTCTCCCGCGTCGTCAACGGGGAGCGCGGCGTCACCCCCGACACCGCCGAGCGCGTCCGCGCGGCCATCGCCGAACTCGGCTTCCGCCGCAACGACAGCGCCCGGCTGCTGCGGACCGGCCGCACCGCCAGCATCGCCCTGTTGCTGGAGGACATCGGCGACCCGTTCTCCTCCGCGCTCTCGCGCGCGGTCGAGGACGTCGCCGCCGGACAGGGCTGTCTGCTGTTCACCGGCTCCAGCGGCGAGAACCCGGACCGCGAACGCGAACTCGCCCTGGCGTTCTGCGCCCGTCGGGTGGACGGCCTGCTGCTCGTCCCGGCCGGCGACGACCACGGCTACCTCCTGCCCGAGACCGCCTCCGGCACTCCGGTGGTCTTCCTCGACCGCCCGGCCGCGGGCCTGGACGCCGACGCGGTGCTCAGCGACAACGCCGGCGGCGCCCGTGAGGGCGTGCGGCACCTGATCCGGCACGGGCACCGCCGGATCGGCTTCGTCGGCGACCTCCCGCACATCCACACCAGCGCGGAACGACTGCGCGGCTACCGCGCCGCGATGGCGGAGGCCGGTCTGCCCGTCGACGAGCGCTGGATCGCCACCGGGCCGACCGACCGGGCCACGGTGGCACGGGCGGTGGCCACGCTCACCACCGGACCGGAACCGGTGACCGCCCTGTTCTCCGGGAACAACCGGATCACCGCCGCGGCCCTGCACCACCTGCCCGCCGGCGCCGGACGGCCCGCCCTGGTGGGCTTCGACGACCTCGAACTGGCCGAGCTGCTCGCCCCCGCGCTCACCGTCGTCGCCCAGGACCCGGCCGCGCTCGGCACCACCGCCGCCAGGATGCTCTTCGAACGGATGGGCCGCGACCTCGGCCCGGGCCGGCGGGTGGAGATCCCGACCCGGCTGATCGTCCGCGGATCGGGCGAGCTCCCGCCCCCCGGGGACCGTCCCGCCTGAGGTCCGCCTCCCGGGCCGACCAACCGCGGGTGTCACGGGCGCGTGCACGACGGTCGCAGGCATCAAGGAGCACCGGGCCGCCGTGGGCCTCCCCCGCGGTTCACCGGACTCCGGCGGGCGCAGCCGCGGAACAGGAACGATTCGCCGCGGCCCTCAGGCCACCGGAGGAGGCGAACCGCCGGCCGGCCCGTACGGTCAGCCCGTCCCTGCCCTGACAGGGCGCGGGCGGACGTGCGACGGTGGATACAGAACCGCGACCCCGAACACGCGTGTGCGTCACCGCCGC
This sequence comes from Kitasatospora sp. NPDC056181, assembly GCF_042266225.1. Taxonomy (NCBI): domain Bacteria; kingdom Bacillati; phylum Actinomycetota; class Actinomycetes; order Kitasatosporales; family Streptomycetaceae; genus Kitasatospora; species Kitasatospora sp. NPDC056181. The sequence goes on along the minus strand of NZ_JBHJUK010000263.1, from coordinate 3,482 downwards.
GCGGGGGTCCCAGCTGATCGCCGGTGCACGTGATCGCCGGGAGGATGCACCATGCGGACGAGGGACGGAGCACCGGACAGGCCGGGAGACGAACGCCCTGCACAGGCACGAACGGGAGACGAGAGCCCCGCACAGCCACGGGCGGGATCCGAAGGACCGGGCACGGGGCCCGCGGACCGTGCGGGCACGGGGCCCGCGGACCGTGCGGGCACCGGACGGGCCCGGCGGGCGACCGACTGGGGCAGGGCGAAGTACTCCGATTCCTGGGCCCAGGACCTGTGGCGCCGGCTGACCGCGGTGGAGTTCATCGGCCAGGCCATCCAGCTCGCCGCCACGCTGCTGCTGTGCGCCCTTCCGTTCATGATCATCACCTCCGCCCTGGCCGGGCGGCCGGCGGTGTCGGCACTGATGCTGCGGTTGGGCCTGAGCCAGCAGGCCGCGACCGATGTCAACCACCTGTTCAACTCCTCCGCGGCCACCTCCTCGGCCATCACCGGCCTGTCGTGGGTCTTCTTCATCCTGGGCGGCCTCGCCTCCGCCGGCTCGATCCAGCGGCTGTACCAGCGCTTGTTCCAGCTGCGTGGGCAGCCCCGGGACCCCCTGCGCGCGCTGGTGTGGCTGGTCCTGCTCGTGGGCTGGGCCGCTCTGGGCACCTCGGCGGGACCCGGGATCCACGCCCGCGCTCCGGTCCTGTGGTGGATCATCAACGTCCCCGCGTTCATGGCCTTCTGGTGGTTCACGATGTGGTTCCTGCTGGGCGGGCGCGTCCCGGGGCGCAGGCTGGTGCCGTGCGCGGTCGCCACCAGCGCGTTCTGGATCGGCATGCTCGTCGTCTTCCACTTCATCTTCTCCGACATGATCATCAGCTATGACCAGAAGTACGGGCCGATCGGCGTGGTACTCGCCCTCATGTCGTTCTTCATCGCGATCGGCGTGGTGATCACCCTGGGCGCGGTCACCGGCATGATGTGGCGCGACCGCGGCATGTCCCTCCGCGCAGCGGCCACGAGAGTGCGGCGGTCGTCGTGACGCCCGGCGCCCGGGTGCCGCCCCCGGACCGGGACAAGGCCCGGCCCTCCGCCGGCAGGATCGCCTGGACCGCGCTGAGGGTGGTCTGCTCCGTGGCCGCACTGACCGCCCTCTACTTCGTGCTGCCACTGGACCACTCGTCCACCGCGGCCACCGTCGCCATGCTCCTCACCGGGCTGGCGGGCTTCGCCGCCCTGGTCGCCGTCCAGGTCCGCTCGATCCTCCGCTCCCCGCGCCCGGCCATACGGGCGGCGGAAGCGCTGTCCACCAGCGTCCCGTTCTTCCTGCTGCTCTTCGCCGCCACCTACGTCGCGCTGGCCTCGCTGGAGCCCGACAGCTTCGGCACCCCGCTGTCCCACACCGACGGCCTCTACTTCACCGTCACCGTGTTCTCCACCGTCGGGTTCGGCGACATCACCGCCAAGACCGAGACCGCGCGGCTCGTGGTCACCGTCCAGATGCTCGCCGACCTGATCGTCCTCGGCCTGGCCGTCAAGATCATCGTGGGCGCGGTCCACCGCCGTCAGCAGCGCAGGGAAGGCCCGGGTGATCCCCGACCCCGGGCCGAGGAGCAAGAGGACGACGAGGACCGATAGACCCCGTCCGACGCCTCGAAGGGCCCACGGCGCGCCCGTCGCTCAACCCGCCCCACCGGCGGCACGGGTTCCGGCCCGACGGACGCCGCCGAGCGCTTCGCGCACCGACCGCGGCGTCGAGCGGCACTTCGTGCTCCCCGGGGACTGGCCGTGATCCGGGTCGACGGCTGCGGGCCGGTGGACGCCGCAGCCGCCCGCGCCGCGCTGTTCTGCGTCGAACCCGCCTGAGCGGCTCGTCCGCGGCCCCGCCCCGCGACGCCGCCCGCCCCCGAGCCCGTGCCCACCGACTCGGCCCGGGCGGCGGGGGCGGGGCGGGCCTGCCGGGGCGGGGCGGGGCCGCGGACGAGCCCGTGAGCCGGCCCCTGCCGGTCAGTCCCTGCCGGTCAGGAGCAGCGGCTGGTACTGCGGCGCCTTCGCGGTGCTCCCCGCGCCGATGACGGTCAACCGGCCGCCGGGGTCGGAGACCACGGCCTGGTAGGACGAGGTCGGGTAGCCCGGCACGGACAGGTCGAGGGTCTGCCAGCGGCCACGGGTGTACCGCAGGCCCAGCGGGCGGTCCTGCTCTCCGCTCGCGTCCCAGCCGACGGCGGCCATGCCGCCGGGAACGGCGGTGACCGACCAGAGCTTGCCCGCGACGCCCTCCGGCGCCGGGACGGTCGTCCAGGTGCGGCCGTCGTAGTGCGCGACCAGCGGGTGGCCGCGGTCCTTGTCGGCGAGGACCGCGCGGCCCACCACCCAGACGTCGCCCGGGGTTCCGGCGACGCTCTGGTACTCGCCGTACAGCCCGGGAAACGCGGGGGCGTCGACCCTGGACCAGCCGCGACCGTCATAGTGCAGCAGCACCGGACGGTCGTCGGGGTACGAGGTGTTGCCGACCGCCCAGACGTCGTCGGGCGCGATCTCGGTCACGGAGTTGAGCCACCAGTCGCCGTCGATCGCGGGTGCTTCGAGGCGGTGCCAGGCCGCGCCGTCCCAGTGCTCGATCAGCCCGGTCGTGCGGGTCACGACCTCGGTGGAGCCGCCGGGGGCCGGGCTCGGCCTCCGGTCCGTGACCACGCTCGCGCCACCGACCGCCCAGGCGCTCCCCCGCCGCGGCGCGGAGGCGCCGAGGAGGTAGCCGGTGGTCAGCTCTCCGGGCGGCCGTTCGATCTCCGTGGCGGTCCACGCGGTGCCGTTCCAGTGGCGGGCGAGGAACCGGCCGCTGCGCGGGTCGAGGTCACCGAGCAGCCAGGCGTCGCGCGGTGAGCTGCCGGCGAGCGCCGTCGCCCGCCCGTCGAAGTCCGGTGCGGGCGAAGGGAGTTCCTTCCACTGCCCGCCCGGGCTGTCACGCGCGACGACCACCGGGGCGAAGCCCGTGTGCTGCCCGTCGTCCGCGATCCGGAAGCCGGCCGCCCAGGTGGTGTGCGCGTCGAGCCGGACCCCGGTGCTCAGCACCGCGTCCTGGAGCGGCAGTTTGGCGGGGACGAACCCGCCGGCCGGACTCCCCGCCTCGGCCGCACCCGCCGACGGCTCCCCCGCGGCGGCCCGGACGGTGACGGCGCCCGCCGCCCCGGCCCCGGCCGCGACGGCCGTCACCGCCGTCGTCACGGAGACCACCAGGGCGGCAGCGGCCCACCGTCGTCCTCGTTGCATCAGTACCTCTCCCCGTTCCCGTCGTTCTCGTCGGTCTGGTCCCGCGGGCGCCGAACGAGACGATCACGCCCGCCAAAGGAGGAGAGGTCCGAGACCCGACGATCTGTTACACCCGCCACCGCGACCGCACCTTGCCACCGGAACGACACCGGGCACTCGTTACCGCACCGGGCCGCCGGAACCGCACCGGGCACTCGTTGCTGCGCCGGGCCGCCGGAACGACAC
>NZ_JBHJUK010000262.1:0-6806 GCF_042266225.1 Kitasatospora sp. NPDC056181 | reverse complement strand
GGGGCGGGGCCCCCCGGGCGCGGGCGCCCGGGGGGGGGGCCCCCCCCCGGGCGCCCGGCCCCCCCCGCCGGGCGCCCCGGCCCCCCCGCCGCCCCCCCCGCCGTGCCGTGGTCGGTGGGAACCCGGCGGGGCGGTGCGGACAGGTGGGGGTGTGGAGCTGTCACAGCGGGACCGGTTGAGGAATGGGGACCAGTGGGCGTTCGGGGAGCTGTTCGACGAGGCGGCGGATGACCTGTACCGGTACGCGGTGCGGGTGTCGGGGGACTGGGCGGTCGCGGAGGACGTCGTCCAGCTGACCTTCCTGGAGGCGTGGCGGCTGCGCCGCAAGCTCCGCGAGGGCGACGAGCCGGTGCGCCCGTGGCTGTTCGGGGTCGCCGCCAACGTGCTGCGCAACACGGCCCGCGCGGCCCGGCGGCACCGGGCCGCGATGGAGCGGCTGCCGCCCCGGGACGTGGTGCCGGACTTCGCGGACGAGCTGGTCGGGCGGCTGGACGACAGCGCCCAGCTGGCCGCCGCCCGGCGGGCGCTGGCCCGCTTGCGGAAGGCCGAGCGGGAGGTGTTCGGCCTGTGCGTCTGGGCCGGCCTGGACTACGCGAGCGCCGCCGAGGCCCTCGGACTGCCGATCGGCACAGTGCGTTCGCGGCTCTCGCGCGCTCGTACCAAGCTTCGCGCGCTGGCCGAGGAGGAGTTGAAGAACGGTCGGGAACTCCGTGCGGAGGTCGGACAGGTACGGGGTGGCCGCACCGATGCGGCCCGGTCGACACGGGAGACGAACCGATGAACGAGCACGAGCGTGCGGAGCTGGACCGGCTGCTGCCGGCGCCGGCGCGGCCCGAACTCTCCGCCGACCGCCACCGGCTGTTGAGGGGACATCTGATGAGTGAGATCCGGGAGACGAAGCCCGCGCGGGTCCGACGCGGGAAGTTCGGCTGGGTGGCGGTTCCGGCCCTGGCGGGCGGCCTGGCGCTGGCGATGGTGCTGAGCGGCGGGGGCGGCGACGGCAGCCCGAAGCAGGAGCAGCAGCAGGCCCAGGGCCGGACCACCGGCGGCACCACGCTGGACGCGGCCCCGGTCGCCGCCGTCCAGCTGCTGACCCAGGCCGCCGACACCGCGGCGGGCAAGCCCGACCCGAAGCCCGGCAAGAAGCAGTTCGTCTACGTGGAGAGCCTGGTCTCCTTCGTCGGCGTCAACCTGGCCACCGGCGAGTCGAGCGTCGAGAAGCCGCACCGCCGTCAGATCTGGCTCTCCGTGGACGGCAGCCAGTGGGGCGTGCTGAAGGAGGAGGGGAAGGGGAAGCTCTCCGACCCGGGCAGCCGCAAGCCCGGGGACACGCGCCCCGCGCCGCGCACCGACGGCGGCGAGTGGGTCGACCCGACCACCAAGCCCGCCCTGAACGGGCCGACGTACGAGTACCTGACCACGCTGCCGACCGACCCGGACGCGCTGCTGAAGAAGATCTACGCGGAGACCAAGGGCCAGGGCAGGACCCCTGACCAGGAGGCCTTCACGACCATCGGCGACCTGCTGCGCGAGCAGCTGGCGCCGCCGGCGGTCAGCGCCGCGCTCTACCGGGCGGCGGCGAAGATCCCCGGGGTCAGCGTGGTCGACGACTCGGTGGACGCGTCGGGCCGGCACGGCGTGGCGGTGGCGCACGTGGACGGCGGCGTCCGGAGTGAGTGGATCTTCGACCCGAAGACCCACGAGTTCCTCGGTGAGCGCCTGGTCGTCGTCGGCGAGGGCAGCGACCTGGGCAAGCCGGGCACGGTGGCCGGGCACTCGGCGGTACTGGGCCGCGCGGTCACCGACCAGCCCGGCGAGGAGCCGAAGCAGAAGAACGCCTGATCCTGATCGAACCGTGGGAAAGCTGTGGGGCCCGGTGGAAGCGGGCCCCACAGCCGTTTCGGTGTCCGACCCCCGGGTATCCGCCCCCGGTGCCCGGCGTGCCGGCGGGTCAGCGCCCGGCGGCCCGCTGGAGCGCGCTGGCGAGCAGCGCCAGGTCGGTCGGCCCGTTGCCCAGCTCGCGGACCGGCCGGCGGGCCGGCGGGGCCCCGAGCTGGAGCGGGTCTATGGCGACGACGGTCGGCCGCAGGGTCGCGGTGCGCGGGATGCGGCCGCTGATCCGGGCGGCCTGGAACGCGGTGACGCCCCCGTCGGGCAGCCGAAGGTAGCCGCGGCCGGGGGTGTCCTCGCCGAGCGCGGCGGCGTCACCGAGGTGGATCAGCAGGTCCGAGTCGGCGGGGTCGTCGGTGCGCAGGGCGATCCGGAGCAGCGCGGCCTCGTCGACCTCGGTGCCGGCGCTCTCCTCCGGGCGGCCGGTGGTGACGGCCAGGTGCACGCCGAGCGGGCCGCCGCGGCGGGCGACGGCGGCCAGCGCCCGGGCGAGCGGGCGGCCGGCCGGGGAGGTGGGGGCGAGCAGGGCGTCGTAGTCGTCCACCACGACGACCAGCCGGGCGGGCACCGGCGCGGCGGCGGGGGCCGGCCGGGGGGAGTCGCCGCTGCGCGGCTGGACGACCCGGGCGGCGGTCGTGGTGCCGGCCGCGCCGACGGTGACGGGCACCGGGACGGCCGGGCGGTCCGCGTCCTGCTCGTCGTCCGGGCCCCGCTCCCCGTCGAGGATGCGTGCCGCGTGCCAGGAGGCGAAGTCCAGCCCGTCGAAGAGCCGCTCGCGCAGGGCGAGCTCGTCCTCCAGGGACTCCGCGGCGAGCAGTGCGGCCCGCGGGTCGGTGGCGGCGTTCAGGTGGCCGGTGACGTGCGGCAGCTCGGTGCAGCCGTCCAGGCCGTCCTCCACCGCCCGGCCCTCGATGATCGTGACGGCCAGCCGTTCGGGCCGCTCGGAGACGGCGAGCGAGGCGACCAGCGTGCGCAGCAGCTCCGTCTTGCCGGAGCCGCGCCCGCCGCCGATGAGCAGGTGCGGGCCGCCCGGGTCGGGGGAGGGGAGGGTGAGCTCGGGGTCGGCCAGGTCGAGGGTGCAGAGCTCGTCCCGGGTGGTGCCGAGCAGGGCGGTGGCGGCGCCGATGCCGCCGGCGTGCGCGGCCCAGCGGGCGGAGAGCTTGGCGGGGGTGACGGTGTCGAGCTGGAGCAGGTCGAGCAGGCGCAGCGCGTCGGGAAGCGGGCCGCGGGCGGCCGGGACGGCCTCGCGCAGCGGGGCGAGGACGCGGGCCAGCCGTTCGGCCCAGGCGTCGGAGACGGCGTCCAGCGAGACCTCGTGCAGGGTCTCGCGGCCGCGGGCGACGGGCCGGTCGAGGGAGAGCTGGGTGCCGACCTCGCCGGTGATCAGGGCGGTGGCGCCGAGGCCGCGGGGCAGCAGTTCGGGCTGCTCGGCGAGGCAGACCGGGAAGATGCCGACGGCCGGGCCCTGGCGCAGCAGCAGGTCGAGCGCGTGCCGGGCGGCCTCGGTGGCCGGGCGGCCGTCGACCACGACGACGGTGGCGGGGTGGCCGCCGAGGCCGCTCGGGCCGCTGAGCCGGGCGGTGAGCTCGGTGAGGCGGGCGGTGGCCTGGTCGTCGTCCAGGCCGATCAGCAGCCGGCAGTCCTGGCCGTCGGTGGGGCGCAGGTGCGGCAGCCAGAGGGCCCAGGCCCAGGTGTCGGCGCGGTCCTGCGGGGGCCGGGCCGGGTCGGCGTCGACCACGACGAGGCTGAGGCCGGTGGGCGGGTGCAGGGCGGCGAGCTGGGCGACGACGGCGCGGGTGAGCGCGTCGAGGCGCTCGCGCGGGCCGCTGAGGCCGAGGCTCCCGGCGGTCTGGAGGTCGAGGGTGACCGGGACGGCGGGCAGCAGGGTGCCGGGGGAGGTGCCGGGGCCGCCGGGGCGGTCGGCGGTGCCGAGGCGCAGGGTGAGCGCGTCGGGGTGGCCGGGGCCGCGCTCCCAGAGCCGGGGGCCGGGGCCGAGGGCGTTGAGCAGGAGGGTGGCGAGGTCGGGCCAGCGCTCGCGCTGGGCGGCGGCCTGCCGGGTGCGGACGGCTGCGTGGTGGCGCTCGGCGCTCTCCTGGCCGGGCGGTTCGGCGGCGGCGCGGCCGAGCCTGAGCGAGAGCAGGCCGCGGGTGCGGCCGGCCGCGGGCTCGGGGGCGGCGGGCGGTTCGGCCACGGGCGGCGTGGGCCGGGCCGGGGCGGGCGGGGCGAGCTGGAGGTGGCCGTGGCCGTCGGGGAGCGCCGCGCGGGCGGGCGCCCCGGAGCCGTCCCGGAGATCCGGGGCCGCGACCTGGAGGGTGGACTCGCCGATCCGCAGCAGGCCGGCGCCGTCGAGCGGGACGGCCTCCTCGGCCGGGCCGGGCGGGACGATCCGGCCGTCCAGGGTGGTGCCGTTGGTGGAGCCGAGGTCGCGGACGGTGACCTGGCCGTCCTCGCCGAGGTGGAGGGCGAGGTGGAGCCGGGAGACGTCCGGGTCGTCGAGCGGGACGTCGGCCTCGCCGGAGCGGCCGACCCGGATCTCCCGGCCGTGCAGGCGGTGGACGCCGCCGGCGTCGGGGCCGCCGACCACCCGCAGCTCGGCTGCGGCCGCGCCGTCGTCGGGGTCGTCGGCGGTCGGGTCGGGCTCGTTGAGGCTGAGCACGGCGCCGTCGAGCAGCGGGGGGTGGCCGAGCAGGGTGTGCTCGTCCACCCGGTGCGCCCCGGCGTACAGGTGTACGTGGGTGGCGGCCCGTGGGCCGCGCACGCCCACGGCGCCCGCGAGGGCACCCGCGAGGGAGCCGAGCGCGGTGCCGACGGGAGCGGTGACCAGCACGTCCACGTAGGGGATGGCGGATCCGGCGGCTGCCGGGCCGCTGCGCGGTCGGAGGACGGTCAGCCGGATCTGCATCTCGCCCGCGGTCCCTTCTGCTGGTGGTGACGCCTGGTACCGACGCTTGTTGCCCGGGCCGTGCTGCCTGCCCGCCGGCGCCTGACGCCCTGCGGGCCGCCGCGACGGCATTGGGCCACAAGAGTGGCGAGTGTCATCCTGCCATCCGTCACCGACAGTCCGCGCGCGGTACAGGATTTGACGATCTTGCGATCATCGCCATGGTGGGGGCGACGGGGAGTCAGGTCAACCGAGGCGTCCCGGCCCCGGCCAGCGGCCTCCGGGAACCTCCCCGGGAGATGTCCCCCGGACCCGCGCCGAACCCCTCGCCGGTCGCCTCAAAATCGCGAACGGACACCGTTAGAGTGGCCGGAACACGGGCCCGGCAGGCTCACCGCACCGGCGGAGGAGCGCCCCGCGCGGGCGGCACGGCGAGGAGTGCGACAGGTGCGGCCAGTCGGCAGCAAGTATCTGCTTGAGGAGACCCTCGGACGGGGGGCCACCGGCACCGTCTGGCGCGGACGGGTGCGCGCGGACGTCGCGGTGCCCGGCAGCGAGCCCGGGCAGCCGGTCGCGATCAAGGTGCTGCGCGAGGAGCTGGCGGCCGACCCGGACGTGGTCATGCGCTTCCTGCGCGAGCGCTCGCTGCTGCTGCGGCTGACCCACCCCAACATCGTCAAGGTCCGCGACCTGGTCGTCGAGGGCGAGCTGCTGGCCCTGGTGATGGACCTCGTCGAGGGCCCCGACCTGGCCCGCTACCTGCGCGGCAACGGCCCGTTCAGCCCGATCGCCGGGGCGCTGCTGATGGCGCAGGTCGCCGACGCGCTGGCGGCCAGCCACGCCGACGGCGTCGTCCACCGTGACCTCAAGCCGGCCAACGTGCTGCTCGCCACCACCGTGGTGGACGGCACCGAGCAGATGCACCCGCTGCTGACCGACTTCGGCATCGCCCGGCTCGCCGACTCCCCGGGCATCACCCGCACCCACGAGTTCGTCGGCACCCCGGCCTACGTCGCGCCGGAGTCCGCCGAGGGGCGCCCGCAGACCTCCGCGGTGGACGTGTACGGCGCCGGGATCATGCTGTACGAGCTGGTCACCGGCCGACAGCCGTTCCAGGGCGATGGTCCGCTGGCGGTCCTCCAGGCGCACCTGGCGCAGGAGCCGCAGCGCCCGTCCACCATGCCCGACCCGCTCTGGACGGTGATCGAGCGCTGCCTGCGCAAGGACCCGGCGCAGCGCCCGAGCGCCGTCTCGCTGGCCCGCGCGCTGCGCGTGGTCGCCGCCGGGGTCGGCGTGCACGCCTCGCCGGCCGCGGTGGACGCGGCACTCGCGGTGGGCGCGCTGCTGCTGCCGGACCCGCAGCCGGCCGCGGTGCCGTCCGCGGTCCCCGGCGGTGCGCCCGCCGAGGACCGCACCCAGGTGCTTCCGTCCGGCCCGGCGGTCCAGCCCGGCCAGCAGTACGACCCGGCGGCCGCGACCGCGGTGATGGGCACCCAGCCGCCGCCCGCACCGTACGGCGCGGCGGACCGCACCCAGGTGATGCCGCCCACCGCCGTGCCGCCGGCCCCGGCCGGGCCGCCGCAGCCGGAGGCGCCGCACCCGTGGCAGACCCAGCTGCGGGCCGCCCGCGACCGCAACCAGCAGACCGAGATCGGCTACTTCGACCCGGAGGACTTCGAGGCCCCGCCGGTCGCCCCGCCGCCCTTCCAGGCCGGTCAGGGGGGCCAGGCGGGCGGCCGTCCGCCGGGCCCGCAGGGCTACCAGCCGCAGCAGGCGCCCCCGGGCGGGTACCGGCAGGCCCCGCCGCCCGGGTACGCCCAGCGCCCGCCGGTGGCCCCGCCGCCCTTCCAGGCCGGGCAGGGCGGCCGCCCGCAGCCGCCCGGCGGCTACAACCAGCCCCCGCAGAGCGGCCGGCCGCCGCAGGGCCACCAGGCCCCGCAGCCGTACGGCAGGCCGGGCCCCCAGCAGCCCCCGGCCGGACCGCCGCAGGGCTACCGGGCCGCGCCGCCGCAGCCCGCGCCGCGCCGGGCCGAGC
>NZ_JBHJUK010000261.1:0-6854 GCF_042266225.1 Kitasatospora sp. NPDC056181 | reverse complement strand
CGTCCGACGTTTCAAACTCTAGCCCATCCCCGCTCCGAGAAGCGAATCCGGCCGCAATCCATATAAACGGACACGCCGAATAAGACCCGAGCCGCGTTGCCGAAAAAGGCAAAGCACGACCCAGCCCGAACCGGGAAGTGGTGTTTCCAGGGATTGGCCGCTCCGGGACCGTCCGCGCCGATGCGTGTCCGGTGCTCCCTGCCGAGCGACTGGGCGACAGTACTCCTGTTTCACGCCCGAAACAAATTGCCCCGTCCCGACCGCGCAGGCGTACCCCCTGCCACCCCCTCCCCGCCGCGCGAGGAGGCCGCCCGCGCCGCCCGCCGGGTCAGTCCGGCGCCGTCGGAGCAACCGGCGGAACAGCCGTCGGAGCAACCGGCGGGACAGCCGTCGGACCGGCCTCCGGCACGGCCGCCCGCACGGCCACCGGCGACGAGCCGCCGGGCACCAGCAGGTGCGGCGCCCCGCTGCCGTCCGCCGGCACGCTCCAGACGTCGCTGCCCTTCCCGTCCTGGCCCGGCAGCGCGTAGCCGAGTGTCCCCCCGTCGAGCCAGGCCGCCTGGTCGTCCACGCTGCGCGACTCGGCCAGCGGGTACTCGCGCATGTTTGCCAGTTCCAGGACGTGGAGCCGCCAGGGCGCCGCCGGGTCGGCCGAGACCTTCTTCTTGAAGGCGATCCGGGTACCGTCCGGCGAGAGCGAGGGGCACTCCACGTTCTCCCGCAGCGTGCGGGCCGACCACGCCCGGAGGTCGCCCTCGACCAGGTGGGTCCGGCCGCCGGTCGAGACGGTGGCGTAGAAGCGGTTGTCGTCGTCGGCGAAGTTGACGCCCCAGTAGTTGACGTCGGCGGCGTGGTAGCGGGTGCCGTCGACGGTCAGCGGGATGGACTCGACCGACTTGACCAGGTAGCCGGTGCGCAGGTCCAGGATCGACGTCCGGGTGGAGAAGGTGCCGGCCGCGTAGGAGTCCCCCACCGCGAAGGTGGTCCAGGAGAGCAGGTGCCCCGAGGCCGACACCCGGGCCCGGTTCGGGATGCCGGGGACGATCACCGTCTGGAGCTCGGTGAACCGCCGGTCGTACACCACCGCCTGGGTGCGGGCCGGGGCGCCGGGCAGCGCCCGCAGGCACAGGGCCCGGTCCCCCGCGGCATAGAAGCGGATGCAGGACGGGCCGTCCGGCGCCCCGGGGCTGCGGGCGACCCGGCCGGTGGCGGTGTCCCGGTAGTACAGCCCGGGTTCGTCCAGGGTGAACGAGCTCTCCGCGGCCACGAGCCGCTGGCCGCCGCCGCGCTGCCGGGCGTGCAGCACGTACCCCAGCGAACCGCCCAGCAGCACCAGGGCGGCGGCGATCAGCACCACCGAACGCGCCTTCACGAGGACTCCCTTTCCGGCAGGATCCGCCATGCGGCGGCGAGTGCGGCGGCCAGCGCGAGTGCGGCCACCGTCAGGGCCGGGCGCGGCCCCCACCACGTCCAGGCCGCGCCGAAGCCGGCCGCACCGACCAGCCGGGCCAGCGCCTGGCCGGTCTGCAGGACGGCGAGCCCGCCCGCCCGGCCGTCGGGCGGCAGCACCGGCCCGGCGAGCGCCATCAGCACACCGTCCGTGGCGGCGTAGAAGACGCCCAGGAGGACCAGGACGAGTACGGCGGCCGGCCATCCCGGCGGGGCGGTCAGGGTGAGGTAGGCCGCGAGCAGCGCCCCGTGCCCGCAGAGGAACGGCGTGCGCCGCCCGGTCCGGTCCGCGATCCGGCCCGCCGGTACCGCCAGCAGCAGGTAGCAGGCCGCAGCGCCGAGCGGCAGCAGCGGGAAGAGCAGGGGTGGCAGGTCCAGGCCGCGTTGGAGCAGCAGGTAGAGGAAGGAATCGCCGATCGTCGCGGCACCCAGCAGTGCGGCGGCCGTGACGATCCGCCGGAACACCGGATCTCCGAGGGCCCTGCTCCGCCTCCTACCGGCCGGCCTCGGCCCGGCGGCCGCCACCGCCGCCACCCCCGCCGTCCCCGGCCCGGCCGGGACGAACAGCACCAGCACCAGCACGCCGAACAGCCCGGTGGCGAAGCTGACCACGAAGACCGCGTCGTACGCGTCGGCCGTCGCCCACAGCACCACGAACGCGACCAGGGGTCCGAGCAGCGCCCCCGTGGTGTCCATCGCCCGGTGCACGCCGAACGCCCGGCCGAGCGCCTCCGGCGGTGCGCTGAGCGAGATCATCGCGTCCCGCGGCGCGGTCCGCACGCCCTTGCCGAGCCGGTCGGCGGCCAGCGCGGCGGCGATCCCTCCGGCCGCCCCGCCGGCCAGCAGCAGCCCGAGCCGCGAGAGCGCCGAGAGCAGGTAGCCGACCCCGGCGACGGTCCGGTGCCGGCCGCCGCCGCGGTCGGCGAGCCTGCCTCCGAGCAGCCGGACCACCGCCGTGGCGCCGTTGAACAGCCCGTCGAGGAAACCGAATTGCAGTGGTGAGAGGCCGAGCCCCAGCACCAGGTAGAGCGGCAGCACGGCGGTGACCATCTCCGAGGAGATGTCGGTGACCAGGCTGACCGCGCCGAGCGCGATGACCGTGCCTGGGACGCGCCGCCCCGGCCCTGCGGGGCGGGGCGACGCGTCCGGACGGCGGCCGGTGGTAGCCAGGTACATCATCAGTGGCAGCTGTACTTCGGACTGGCGTCCTTGACCTGGCCGTCCGTTCCGACGTAGCTCCAGCCGTAGCCGGAGTCGGTGAAGTCCAGCTTCAGCACGCCGTACTCGCCGCTGATCCGCTTCTGGCTGTTCGGCTGGACCTGCTCGATCGGGTACGGCTCGGCGCCGCCCATCCCGCCGACGATCTCGACGATCCCGTCCGCGGTGGCCTTCCCGTCCGGGTCCTGCGGGGCGAACCGCTCGTAGTGGTGGTCGTGCCCGTTCAGCACCAGGTCGGCCTTGGCGCCGTAGAGGATCTTCCACACCGGCCGGGAGACCGGGTCGTTGCCGTGCCCGCCCGAGGAGTACAGCGGGTGGTGCCAGTAGGCGGCGACGCACTTCTTCGCGTTGGCCGCGAGGTCGGCCTTGAGCCAGTCGATCTGGGCGCTCTGGTCGAAGGCGTTGGAGTCCAGGGCGACGAAGTGCCAGTTGCCCTCGTCGAAGCTGTACCAGCTCTTCCCCTGCGGGTAGGCGATGCTGCCGAAGTACGCCTTGTACCCGGCGAGCGACCCGGCCGGGTCGTAGGTCTCGTGGTTGCCCGGCACCGGGTGGGTCTTCGCCTTGAACGCCCCCCAGGTCTTGTCGTAGTAGTTGCGGAAGTCCGCCAACCTGGCGTCGTCGTACTGGTTGTCACCCATCGTCAGGTAGAACTTCGGGTTGATCTGCTGGGCCAGCGCGGCCGTCTTCGGGTGCGCGCAGCCGCTGTCCGAGGCGGTGCACTGCGCGGCGATGTCACCCGCGGCCACCACGGTGAACGCCCCGCCCGGCGTGGGTCCGGTCGGCGAGGGACCGGTCGGTGACGGTCCGGTCGGCGAGGGTCCGGTCGGCGAGGGGCTGCCGTCCGGCACCCCGTACACCTGCATCTCGAACAGCGAGTACCCGTACGACGTCCCGCGCGCCGTCCCGTACATCCGGACGTAGCGGCCGTGGCCGGCCAGCCCCGTCCATTCGTCCGTCCCGCCGTTCCCGGCCTTCTCCTCCGCCAGCGTCGTCCAGGTCACCCCGTCCGCCGACACCTCCACCCGGTACGCCTTCGCATAGGCGGACTCCCAACTGAGCTTCACCCGCGAGATTCTGACGCTCCCTCCGAGATCGACCCGCAGCCACTGCGGGTCCTTCCCCTCCTCACTCGCCCACCGCGTGGAGGCGTTCCCGTCGAACGCCTTCCCCGCCGCGTACGACGACCCCTCGGTGGACGAGGCCGTCGCGGCCTTGCCCTGGGAGACCAGCGGATCGGCCGCGGCTCCCGCCCGCCCGGACCACCCGAGCAACAGGCCGCCGAGCAACGCGAGCACGGCGGCGAAGATTCCGACACGAACAGGCCTTGCCGAGACACCCAGACGCATCCCTGGACTCCATGACCTTGAGAAACGGTGAGAGCTGGACTCCGGTCCGCACCGCACGAACTCACCGGGCAGCGGCGACCGCAACTGCGCGGCGGCCGGGTCAGAGCTCTCACTGAGCGCGTCACGCCCCATCCGGCACGGGCGCCGCGCCAAGCCGCCAGCCGACAGCGTAATAGAAAGTAAAGTTACCTACCAATAGTTGGGCGGCACCGAGTTCGCCCGTTTCCGGGCCCGGCGCACCACGAGGGTCGAGGCGGCGTCGGGCCGCTCCGCCGCGGCTGCCCCGACCGGCGGCCTCCCCGCACCCGCAGCGCCCGGACGAGGCGGCGACCACCCCCCGGGGCCGAACGGCGACCACCGCCGGGGCCGATCCGGCCGCAGTGATCGTTACTGCTTGACAGGGTGCGTAATACTGTAACGCGCACGGCCCGGGCGTCGTCGGAGCGGGCAGCGCCATCGGGGCCTCGCGGGTCCAGCGGGTCCCCTCTCCTCCCAGCTCGGAGCACGACATGCACCCCTTCCTCGACCAGCCGGGGCCGCTGGCCTTCGCACACCGGGGCGGCGACCTCGGCCACCCCGAGAACTCGCTCGCCGCCTTCGAGGCCGCCGTCGCCCTCGGGTACCGCTACCTCGAAACGGACGTGCACGCCACCCGCGACGGAGTGCTCGTGGCCTTCCACGACTCCCGCCTCGACCGGGTCACCGACCGCACCGGCGCCGTGGCCGAACTGCCCTGGGACGCCGTCAGGCAGGCCCGGATCGGCGGGACCGAGCCGGTGCCGCTGCTGGAGGACCTGCTCGACGCGTTCCCGGGGGCCCGCTTCAACGTCGACGTGAAGGCCGCGCCGGCCGTCGGGCCGCTGGTCGAGGCGGTCCGCCGGACCAACGCCTGGGACCGCGTCTGCGTCGGCGGCTTCTCCGACAGCCGCCTCGCCGCCGTCCGCGCCGCCGCCGGCCCCCGGCTCGCCACCTCGCTCGGCCCGCGCGAGGTGGCCCGGCTGCGGCTGCGCTCGCTGGCCGGGCCGCTGCTGCGGGGGCACGGGGCGCCGTTCGCCGGGGTCTGCGCGCAGGTGCCGGAGCGGCACCGCGGCGTGCGGGTCGTCGACCGGGCCTTCGTCCGTGCCGCCCACCGTCTCGGTCTGCAGGTCCACGTCTGGACGGTGGACGATCCCACCCGGATCAGGGCTCTCCTCGACCTGGGTGTGGATGGCATCATGGCCGATCGCATCGACGTCCTGCGCGACGTCCTCGGTGAGCGCGGCTGCTGGACCGACGGCAGCACCGGCTCCAGCACGAAGATGGGAGCCTCATGAACACCACGGCCCACCTGTCGGACCGTCTGCCGGACCATCCGGCGACCACCACCACCGACGGCCGCGCCCTGCGCCGGATGCAGTTCGGCTGGTACATCAACGACTGGGCCAACGCGGCCTTCTCGGCCACCGTCCTGACGGTGTTCCTCGGGCCGTACCTGACCTCGGTGGCCAAGAACGCCGCCGACGCGGCCGGCGACGTGCACCCGCTCGGCCTCACGATCCGCGCGGGGTCGTTCTTCCCCTACACGGTCTCCTTCTCCGTGCTGCTCTCGGTCGCGGTGATGCTGCTGACCGGGACGGTCGCGGACCGCACCGGGCGGCACAAGGAGCTGATGTGCGGCTCCGCCTACGTCGGCGCGGTCGCCACGATGGGCATGTTCCTCCTCGACGGCGACCGCTACCTGCTCGGCGGCGCGCTGCTGGTGGTCGCCAACATCGCGTACGCGGTGTCGGTCGCGCTCTCGTACGCCTACCTCCCGGGCCTGGCCGCCCCCGACGAGCGCGACGCCGTCTCCTCCAAGGGCTGGGCGTACGGGTACGCGGGCGGCGGCCTGCTGCTGATCGCCAACCTGGCGCTGTTCGAGGGCCATGACGCGCTCGGCCTGTCCTCCGGCACCGCCGTGCGCATCTGCCTGGCCTCGGCCGGCCTCTGGTGGGCGCTGTTCACGATCGTCCCGATGCTGCGGCTGCCCTCCCGGGCCGGCGTGGCCCCCGACCGTGCGGCGGCCGTGCCGGACCGGCCCGCCGCCGGCAGCCTGCGCGAACTCGCCCGCACCCTGCGCGGCATGCGCCAGTACCCGCTCACGCTGCTCTACCTGGGCGCCTTCCTCTGCTACAACGACGGCATCCAGACCGTCGTCTCCCAGGCCTCGCTCTACGGCAGCGAGGAGCTCGGCATGGACCAGACCTCGCTGGTCGTCGCCGTGCTCCTGGTCCAGATCGTCGCGATCGGCGGCGCGCTGCTCCTCGGCCGGATCGCCCGCCGGTACGGCGCCAAGCGGACCGTCCTCGGCTCCCTGGTCGGCTGGGTCGTCACGCTCGCCCTCGGGTACCTGATGCCCGCCCACCAGCCCGCCTGGTTCTTCGCCCTGGCCTGCATGATCGGCCTGGTGCTCGGCGGCAGCCAGGCGCTCTCCCGCTCGCTGTTCTCCCACCTCATCCCGGCCGGCCGGGAGGCCGAGTACTTCAGCGTCTACAAGGTCAGCGACCGCGGCACCAGCTGGATGGGCCCGCTGGTCTTCGGCCTCGCCTACCAGATCACCGGCAGCTACCGCTCGGCGATCATCTCGCTGCTGGTGTTCTTCGTGATCGGCTTCGTGGTGCTGGCGAAGGTCCCCGTCCGGCGCGCCATCGAGGCCGTCGGCAACCCCGTCCCCGAGCGGCTCTGACGGACCGGGAGGACCCGGCCGGGCCGGCCGGGCCGGCCCGGTGGGGGGCTCCCCAGGCCCCAGGGGGGGGCTGGTATAAACAAAAACGAGCCCACCCGACAGGTGACTGTCTCGTTTTGCGGCTTATGGTTGTGAGA
>NZ_JBHJUK010000260.1:0-6868 GCF_042266225.1 Kitasatospora sp. NPDC056181 | reverse complement strand
AGGGCGAGGACCATGTCGGTCGAGCGCTCCATGAACACCGCCACCCGCGACTCCGGGCCGACGCCCTGCTCGGTGAGCAGGTGGGCGAGCCGGTTGGCCCGGGTGTCGAGTTCGGCGTAGGTGAGCCGGGTGTCGCCGCAGACCAGCGCGACGGCGTCCGGGGTCCGCTCGGCCTGCGCGCTCAGCAGCTCGGGCAGCGTCGCCCCGGCCAGGGGGCGGGCGGTGTCGTTCCACTCCACCAGGACGCGCTCACGCTCGCCGGCGGACAGGACCTGCACCCGGTCGACGGGGTCGGCCGGGCGGGCGGTGACCGCCTCCAGCACCCGTACGAACCGCTCCGCGATCGCCTCGACGGTGCCGTGCTCGAACAGATCCGCGGCGTAGGCGAGTTGGCCACGCACACCGTGCGGGCGGGCACCCTCGAAGGTCTCCTGCAAGGTCAGAGACAGGTCGAACTTGGCGGGCGGCAGCGGCCCCGGCAGCACGCTCGCCCGCAGACCCGGGAGTTCGAGGACCGGGTCGGGGTTGTTCTGCAGGGCCAGCATGACCTGGAAGAGCGGGTGGCGGGCCATCGACCGGACGGGGGCGAGCTCCTCCACCAGGCGCTCGAACGGCACGTCCTGGTGCGAGAAGGCGTCCAGTGCCCGCTCGCGCACGCGCCGCAGGACCTCGCCGAACGACGGGCTCCCCGACACGTCCGTCCGCAGCACCAGCGTGTTCACGAAGAACCCGACGAGGTCGTCGAGGGCCTGGTCGGTACGGCCGGCCACCGGCGTGCCGATCGGCACATCCTCGCCCGCGCCCAGGCGCGACAGCAGGACCGCCAACGCGGCCTGGAACACCATGAACACCGTCACGCCTTCGGTGCGGGCCAGCTCCGCGATCCGGGCGTGCAGTTCGGCCGGGACCACCAGGTCCACGTTGCCGCCCCGGTGGGTCGCCACCGCCGGACGCGTCCGGTCGAACGGCAGGACCAGCTCCTGGGGCGATCCCTCCAACACGGAACGCCAGTAGGCCAACTGACCGGACAGCGCACTGTCCGCGTCCCCGGCATCCCCGAGGAGCTCACGCTGCCACAACGTGTAGTCGGCGTACTGCACCGGCAGCGGCTCCCAGGCCGGCGCCCCACCCGCGCACCGCGCCGCGTACGCCGTCGAAACGTCCCGCGCCAGCGGACCCAGCGACCAACCGTCACCGGCGATGTGATGCACCAACAGGACGAGCACGTGCTCGCGCTCGCCGCACGGGAACAGCCATGCCCGGAACGGCACCTGCTGCGAGAGGTCGAACGCGTACCGGGCCGCCTCCGCGATCGCCTCCGCCACGGCCGGCGAATCGGCGGTCGAACCGGCCGGTGCCGCGGGCGCCACCGTCAGCACCTCGCCGACGGCACTCGCCTCCAGGATGTCCTGATACGGCCGGCCTTCCACGGACGTGAACACCGTCCGCAGCACCTCGTGCCGCTCCAGCACGTCCCGTAGCGCCGCCCCGAGCGCCCCACGGTCGAGGTCGCCCTCCAACCGGAGCACCGCCGGGAGGTTGTAGATCGAGCTCGACCCTTCCAACTGGCCCAGGAACCACAAGCGCTGCTGCGCAAACGACAAGGGCACCATCAGTTGGATTCTCCTAGCTCGTCGAGCAACCCGAGGCAGGACGACGCACCGGTGAGCCGCTCGCACGAGCGCTCACACTATTTCCCCCGGAGGCCGTTAGGCCTGTTGCCTGCAACCTGAATCTTTGATTAAAGCGTCCAGTTGACCTGGTACGTACAAAAAGACCTTAGTAACAGCAGTAGGCATCCCTGCGCGGCAGTAGAAAAGGATCCCGAGCCAACAGTGGCGAGAACCACCGCGCCAAGCATAAGAGACCGACTACTACAGAGGCAGTGCCGCCTAAAGGACTACACGAACTTCGGAGCGCTTGGCAAGTGATCTTATCCACCCCTCAGGAGGGGCAACTGTACATGATCATCGCAAATAGGACATAAGCGTTCGACAGTATGCAAAGCTCTACCCTGGCCTCGCCGATCTGACGCGTGATAAGGTCCCTGACCTAGCCCTTTGATCGATCGAGGGCATCACTGGCTGAACACTCGGGGGAGACAGCAACGGTGGCAACAGAGGGCTTCAGTGCCGTGCGGTTCGGGGGAATAGTCGGCCCATTGGCCACCCCACCCGCACGCAGAATCTTCACGGAAAAAGAACTTCCCGAGCCAACTTTCCCAAGCCGCCCCGCCGAGCACTCTCATCCGCTATCCCGCGCTTGAAGACTCTGTAGCGAACCCGTGCAGGACCAAGGGCTCACACGCCTGGCCTGCCGCGTTTCGCGCGACATCGGCCGGCCCGGTCCCACCGTGACCGCGCACGCCGTGCTCCCATAGGCGTCAGCGACACCTTCGACGTCCGAACTGCGCATCTTCACAAGGCACTTCAGCATCAACTGATGCTGCCCGCCCTGTGCGGATCGCCGGTTCGACGATCGACGCCCCCCTCTTGCAGGAAGGCAAGGCCTCAACGATGGCAACGAATCCCTTTGAAGCAGCCGACCAGTCGTACCTGGCCCTGATCAATGACGAGGGCCAGCACTCGCTCTGGCCGGCCTGGATCGAAGTCCCGGCCGGCTGGAATGTGGCCTTCGGTGAGGCCCCGCGCGATGCGTGCCTCGAATTCATCGAGAAGTCCTGGCAGGACATGCGACCGAAGAGCCTGATCGAGGCAGTGCAGCAGGGGAACTAGGGCCGGAATCCGGCCGGAGCCGCCCGCCCTGACTTCCGCGGGATCCGGGGCTCCGGCTCCGCAATGCCACCGACAAGCGCCTCGGGGCCATTTTCCAGGCGCCATGAACCTGTCGTCAGGTGCGACCGGGCGAATCCGCCTGCGCTCTTCCTGACCCGCAATCGCAAGCGAATTTCAGCTGCTCATTTGGACGAACCCGGCGGTCGGCCCGGGAAGCCGGTAAGCAAAGTGGAGATGGTCTGACATGCTGCACGCTCACCTGGATCTGACGACGGCGCAGTTGGGCATCTGGCGGGCCCAGCAGATGGACCCGAAGAACCCCATCTACAACATGGGGGAATACGCTGAAATTCGCGGGAACCTCGACGTCCGGCTCTTCGAGTCGTCCCTCAGGCAGGCGATCGACGAGATCGAGGTTCTGCGGTCAGAATTCACCGAGGAGCACGGTGAATTGTCCCTCTCGATCGGCGAACCGTCCGACTGGCCTTTCGAGGTCATCGATCTGTGCACCCACGAGTCGCCCGCGGAGGCCGCCCTGGCCTGGATGCAGGCCGATATGGGCGTGCCGTTCGACATCAGGACCGGGCCGCTCTTCCGCGAGGTCCTCTTCAAGATGTCCGAGGACCGGTTCTTCTGGTATCAGCGGATTCACCACATCGCCTTCGACGGATTCAGCGGACGCCTGCTGTGGAACAGGGTGGCCGAGATCTACGCCGAACTGGCCGGCGGCAGCCCCGGGGTCACTCCGCGGATCTCCCCCGTCACCGGCCTGATCGAGGCCGAAAGGGCCTACCGGGAGTCCGCCAAGGACGGCGACCGGGAATTCTGGCGGGACCTCTACGCCGACCTGCCGGAAGCCGTGAGCCTGAGCGGCAAGGTGCCCGCCGGCATGCCCAACCGGCTCGAACGCCACCTCCAGCACGTCGAAGGGGACGAGGCGCTCCGGCTCCGCCAGGCCGCCAGGGGCCTGCGGACGAGCGTGGCCGGCCTCTACACGGTGGCGGCGGCCCTCCTCCTGCGCAAGACGACCGGCGCCAACGAGGTCGTCGTCGGCATTCCGGTACCGGGCCGCAGCGGCACCGACATGACGGTCCCCGGAATGATGTCGAACATCATTCCGATCCGCCTCCGGCTCTCCGCCGGAATGACGCTGTCGGCCCTTTCCAGGCACGTCTCCGCAAGGATTCGCGAAGCGCTCAAGCACCAGCGCTACCGCTACGAGGACCTGCGCGGTGATCTGCGCATCTCCGGCCAGCAGGACCTCTACAACCTCGTCGTCAACGTGATGCCCTTCGACTATTCACAGACGCTCGGGGACTGCCGGGTCCGCTTTCACGGCCTCTGCAGCTTCCACGTGAAGGACCTGTCGATCACGGTCTACGACCGATCCCTCGACGGCCGGATGGACATCGCGTTCGACGCGAATCCCGAAATCTATTCCCCGGACGACAACGCCGACAACGCCCGTCGTTTCCGGACGGTCCTCGACGAACTGGTGGCGCTGTCGCCCGACCGCCTGGTCGACGAGGTGTCGGTGCTGTCCGCCGGGGAGCGCGAGCGCGTCCTCGTGGAGTGGAACGACACCGCCCGCCCGTTGGCCGGGGCGACGCTGCCGGAGCTGCTGCGCGCGCAGGTGGAGCGGACGCCGGACGCGGTCGCGCTGGTCTGCGGCGGCACCCGCCTCACCTACGCCGAGCTCGACGCCCGCGCCAACCGGCTCGCCCACCTCCTGGCCGGGCAGGGCGTCGGTCCGGAGTCCCGCGTCGCGGTGTTCATGGAGCGCTCGACCGAACTGATCGTCGCCCTGCTGGCCGGCCTCAAGGCCGGCGCCGCCTACGTGCCGATCGACCCGCAGTACCCCGCCGAGCGCATCGCCCACATGCTCCGCGACTCGGCCCCGCAGTGCGTGCTCACCCACACCCCCACCAGCGGTCTCCTGCCCGAGACCGGCAGCAGCACGCGGATCGTCGTGGACGACCCCTCGACGCCGGCGCTGCTCGCCTCCCTGCCCGGCCACGACCCGCTCCCCCGCCTGCTGCCCGACCACCCCGCCTACGTCATCTACACCTCCGGCTCCACCGGGACCCCCAAGGGCGTGGCGCTCTCGCACCGCAGCCTCGTCAACTACGTGACGAGGTGCTGGGAGGCGTATCCGGAGCTGGCCGAGTCCACCCTGTTCCACGCCTCGGTGTCCTTCGACGCGGGCGTCACGGGGCTCTACGGCGCGCTCACCTCGGGGGGCCGTGTCCACCTGGCGGCGCTGGACAACGACCTGCCGGGGCTGCTCGGGGACGAGCGGCTGGCCTTCCTGAAGGCCACGCCCAGCCACTACGCCACCCTTGGGTCCCTGGACGGGATCTGCACGCCGACGGCACGGGTGATGGTCGGCGGCGAGGCCGTCCGCTGGGACCAGGTCCAGGGTCTCCGCCGCCGGCACCCCGGTGTGCGCGTGGTCAACCACTACGGTCCCACCGAGGCGACGGTGGGGTGCACCGACTTCGACGTCACCGGCGACGGGGCGGACCTCGACGGGTGCCTGCCGATCGGGCGGCCGATGTGGAACACCCAGGTCTACGTCCTGGACGCCTCCCTACAACCGGTGGCGCCGGGCGTGGCCGGTGAGCTCTACCTCGCCGGGGCCCAGCTCGCCCGCGGCTACCTCAACCGGCCCGGTCTGACCGCCGAGCGGTTCGTCGCCTGCCCGTTCGGCGAGCCCGGCGAGCGGATGTACCGCACCGGCGACCTGGCCCGCTGGCAGGCCGACGGGAACCTGGAGTTCATCGGACGCGCCGACGACCAGGTCAAGATCCGCGGCTACCGGATCGAACTGGGCGAGGTCGAGGCCGTCGTCGCCGGCCACCACGCGGTCGCGCAGGCCACGGCGGTCGTCCGCGAGGACGCTCCCGGCGACAAGCGGCTCGTCGCCTACGTCGTCCCCGTCCCCGGTCGGGACGGCCACGGCCCCGACGACGACCGGCTGCCCGCCGACGTCCGCCGCCACGCCGGACAGCACCTGCCCGAGTACATGGTCCCCGCAGCGGTCGTCGTCCTCGACGCCCTCCCGCTGACCGTCAACGGCAAGCTCGACCGGCGGGCCCTCCCCGTGCCGGACTACGCCGCCGCCTCCACCGGCCGCGGCCCCTCCACCCTCGAAGAGGAAATCCTCTGCGCGGTCTTCGCCGACGTGCTGGGCCTGGAGCAGGTCGGTGTCGACGACAACTTCTTCGAGCTGGGCGGGCACTCGCTCCTGGCGGTGACGCTGGTGGAGCGGCTGCGGTCCCGTGGTGTGCCGATCAAGGTCAAGACGCTCTTCCTGTCGCCGACGGTGGCGAAGTTGGCCGAGCAGGCCGCGCACCGGGGTGAGGTGGAGGTGCCGGCGACGAACATCCCGGAAGGTGCCACGCGCCTCACGCCGGAGATGCTGCCCCTGGCCGGGCTGAACGAGGACGAACTCGCGCAGATCGCCGCGGTGGTCCCCGGCGGGGTGGCCAACGTCGCGGACGTCTACCCCCTCGCGCCCCTCCAGGAAGGCATCTTCTTCCACCACCTCATGCGCGAGCAGGGCGACCAGGACGCGTACGCCTCCGCGGCCGTCCTGGGCTTCGCGTCGCTGGAGCGGGCCGAGGCGTTCGTCGGCGCCTTGCAGAGCGTCGTCGACCGGCACGACGTGCTGCGGACGGCGATCGTCTGGAAGGGGCTGCGGGAGCCGGTCCAGGTCGTCGCCCGCCGGGCCGAACTGCCGGTGGAGCGCCTCGTTCTCGACCACGCCGACGGTGCCGACGACGCGGTGGAACAGCTGTTGCGCGCGTGCGGCCGGTCCATGGCCATCGACCGCGCCCCCCTGATGCGTGTCCACCTCGCGGAGGACCGCGCCAACCGGCGCTGGCTCCTCGCGCTCCAGTCCCACCAGATCGTTCGTGATCACACCGCACTTGAGATCATGCTCGGTGAGGTCGCGGCGTTCCTGGCGGGTCGTGGGGAGGGTCTGCCGGCGCCGGTGCCGTTCAGGGAGTTCGTTGCGCAGGCGCGGTTGCGGGTGCCCGAGGAGGAGCACGAGCGGTACTTCGCCCAGTTGTTGGGTGATGTCACGGAGCCCACGGCGCCGTTCGGTGTGCTGGACGTCCTGGGGGACG
>NZ_JBHJUK010000259.1:0-6995 GCF_042266225.1 Kitasatospora sp. NPDC056181 | reverse complement strand
AGCACTCGGGCCGCGACCAGCGGTTGATGACGCCTGCGCCCCGCGCGCTCCCGCGGCTCCCCGGTCACTTCCGGCGCTTCGCGGCATGGGAGAACTCCGTCACGACGGATTCCGCCCGCACGTCTCCGTGGCCTGCTCCAGCGCGGCCGGCCCGGCCCAGCCGGCCGCCGACGCCTTGGCGAGCGTGACCTCCTCCCCGACCACCGCCCGCATTACCAGGGCCGAGCTCATCGTTCTCGGACGCGATCGGCGGATGTACGAATGGACGAGCTTCGCCACCGTGCGCCTGGGTTGAGCAAGGCCCGGCACCGGCTCCTCGTGACACGGGGCGCTGGTCGGTCGTTGAGGGGGCGCCCGAGGTGCCCTCGCCGACGACGTGGAGCCCCTGGCTGGCCAGGGGCTCCACGTTCCACCTCTTCTTGTCCCCTATGGGTCAGGGTGGCTTCATGCCGGTATGGGTCAGGGTGGCTTCATGCCGGCCGAGCGGGTCGACCCGATCCACTACAACAGGTCGTACTACCTGACGGCCGCGGGGCCGGGGGCCAGCCGTCCCTACGCGCTGCTGCGCCAGGCTCCGCTGGAATCCGGGCAGGTCGCCATCGCCCGCACCGCGCTGCGCACCCGCGACAGCCTGGTCGCGATCCGGGTCCGGGACCAGGGGCTGGAGCTGCACACCGTGCACTTCGCCGACGAGATCCGCGATGCCCGTCTTGAGGTCGGTGACCTACCGGAAGGGCCAAACTGTCCGAGCAGGAGGTGAAAAGGCCGAGCAGCTGATCAGCATGCTCGCGATCGAGTGGAAGCCCGAGGAGTGGCACGACACCTACGAGGAACAGGTGCGGAAACTCGTCGAGGACAAGCTCGCCGGACGCGAGATCGCCGTCTCCGCCGGCCCGGCGCCCGAGGCCACCAACCGCGTCGACCTGATGGACGCCCTGCGCCGCAGCCTCGACAGCGCCCGCGAAACGGAACCGGCCAAGGGAACGAAGAAGCCCTCCGGCCGGACGGCCGCCGCCCGCGCGAGCCGTACTCCGAAGCCGACCGGCGGCAAGACGAGCACCTCCGTCAGAGCCCCCGTCGGCAGGACCGCGGCCAAGCTTGGAACCCTGGAGCGCCACAGCTTCTGGCCGGAGAAGAAGCTGACGGTCGCACTTCGACGTGCCGAATCCATGCACAACTGGCTCTACAGCAAGCGGCTCAAGCGCCGGCGGCCGGCGCCGCCCGTAGTCGTCCGCCCCCTCCCTGAACAGACGGCGCTGGCCGAGGCGTTCATCGCATTCCTCGACCACGTGGCCCGGCAGCGCGTGGCCGTTGTCCAGCCCGCGCCCTGCCGCCACGCCCACCGCATCCGCGCGAGGCCTACCTCTCGCACCAAATGACGCTCAACGCTCCTCCCCGCCGGTGCCGGGGTCGGCTCCGGCACCGACCGTGGCGCCACGCTGCCTTCCTCTACCACGCCGGTCACGCGGTTCCGCACGGCACTCCGCCCGTGGAGACCGGCACGCCTGTGCGCGCGTGGTCTCAACGGGGCACATGCCGCCGGTTTACGAGCTGAGGTGTTCGTACAGCTTCGCCAGGGGCCCGGTACCGAGCGGTTCTCGATGGGAGAGGCAGTTGCGGGCCTCGAGCAGGACGGCGAGCCGGGCACTCTGGGGGAGGGTGAGCCGGACGTGTCCGGCCCGCTTGGCACGGGCCAGCATGTTGAGTTCCATCCCGCGCAGCAGCTCGGCGACATCGGTGGCGGCGCCGGCGGGTTGGGACCGGCGCTCCGGGCCGTAGCTGGCGGCCATCTGCTCGGCGGTCAGGAGGGCGGCGGGCAGGACGGCGGTCACCAGGACCTGCCGGGCGTCGTCGATGAGCGGGAGCAGCGTGCGGCTCTGGGCGAGCCAGACCAGCGTGTCCAGCGAAAGCTCCGTGCCGGAGGCGAGCATGGCCGCGGGGTGAGGCCGCAGGTGTCCGTCCCAGGAGTCCACGGTGCCCGCGTTCCATGGTCCACGCAGGGACGACGGGGGCCGACCGGACAGACCGCCCGTACGCGGGATCGCGGGCGCCAGCACGGCGGGTGAGGGATGGGCCGCGCAGGCGGCGGCGAGGGCCTCGCTCAAGGTGTCGGGGCTGCCGTCCCAGTGGGCGGCGAGGTGGGACGCGTGGCCGAGGAAGGGGCCGCACACCTCGACCACGGTGGCGAGGGTGACGGCTTCCTCGATCCGTTGGCGGCTGGTGAGGGCCGAACGGGAGCGGCGGGGCCGGTTCACGGTAGCGATCGCCGAGGTGTCGACCCGGCTCAGTGCGCCCCACCACCAGTGGACCGCAATGTCCTCGCTCGCGAGCCGGTCGGGGTAGGACGTGGGCAGATGGTCAGGGGTGGCGGTGACGAGGAGTTTGGGGCGCTGGTGGGGCGGCAGGCCCGCTTCCTTCGCCGCGGCGGGCAGACGCAGCAGGAGGTGGGCTATCGCTTCGGGGTCGTCCTCGCGCGTGGCGTCGACGACGTAGACGCAGCCGTCCGTGTGCGGGCTGGTGGTGAGCCGCTGGTACACGTCTCGCGCGGTGGCCGAGGGGTGCGTGTCGAGGAGGCTTTCCAGTCGGGCTTCGATGCCCCGGGAGCGGTCGGGAGACGTCCGGGCACGCGGGATGAAGGGCTCGGGTGCGGAGCTCTCGTCACCGAATGCCGCGGCCATGATCCCGGCGACGAAGCCGTCCTCGGTATCCAGGACCGGGAGCTGGCCGGACCACAGGGGTTCAGGACCGGCGGCCGCTAACGACTCGTGGGCGGGCTGGGCCCTGTCCTGGTCGATGGGGTGCGGCGGCGGCACCGTACGCCAGTGCGCCTGGCCGGCGAGCAGGTCCCCGAGGAGGGGTTCCGGGTGGGGCATCGTCGCGGGGAACAGCAGCAGGCAACTGCTGCCGGCGTCCAGGTCGTCGGCGACGTGGCGCAGCCAGAGCCTGGCCCCCGGCAGGGCGGCGAGGTCGTGGTGCTCGGCGGCGTGGGGCGTCGCGGCGGTCGTCACGGGCGGGCCGCGAGGGCTCGGAAGGTCACCGGGTCCAGCGCGATTCCGTTCTCCCCCTGGTCGAGGACGCCGAGGTCCGTCAGCCTGCGGACCACGTCCAGGATCCGGTTCTCCGGTACGCCGATGATGTCCGCGATCCGCGCGGGCGTGTCTTCCTCGGGTGCGTCCAGGAGTTCGGTCCAGTGGGTGAGCAGCGCGGCGAGCTCGGTGTCCAGCCCGACCCGCTGGAGGTGTTGGTGGGCGAAGTCGGAGGTGGCGGTATGGGCGCGGATGCGCGTGAGCGCGGCCTCCAGGGGGGTGTTGGTACGGGAGACCTGGTGGATGGTCAGTTCGACCAGCTCGGGCCAGCCGCCGGTGGCCTCCACCAGCTGGCGGCGGCGCTCGGGGGTGTCGAAGGGGCACTCCGGCCAGGCGCGCAGGCTGTCCGCGGTCCACCGCTCGGGCCGGATCGCGTCGCCGATGAGGTCCGTGCGGGCGTAGACACCCATCGGGTCGACCAGTATCACGGCCGACCTGACGGCCGGAGGTGACTTCTTGCGCGACCGGGTCGCGGCGGTGTGCTCCTGGAGCCGGGCGAGGGCGTCGTTCAGTTCGGCCTGGCCACGATTGCGCATGTCGACCAGAGCCAGCTGCGGGGTCCGTACCTGGGCCTGCTCGGCGAGGTGCGCGGACAGATCGGGGCCGCTTCGGCTGACCGTGATGCCGCGGGCGCCGGCGTAGACCTCGACCGCCTTGATGACGCGGTTGGGGCCGAACGCGTCCGTCGCGCACACCGCGCTGACTCCCTGGCCGGTGACGGTGTGCAGCTGCTCCTCGGTGAGCGGGCTGAGCATCTGGACGCCCCCGGGGCCCTGGCCGAGCAGGCGCCGGGAGAACCGCGGGTTGTACTCGTAGGGGAGGCTGAACTCGGTCTCGCGCAGCTCGAGCTCCAGCGAGTCCCGGGTGCCGAGCATGTTGACGACGTTGGGACTGCGCACCGCGAAGGTGGGGTTGTGGCCCGGCTGCTGGACCAGCACGCCCAGGCCCACCAACTCCTCCAGGTAGATGCGCACCGCGGTCACGGTGAGGCCGCGGAAGCCGTCCGGCCAGTGCCGGCGTGCTTCCTGGAGCAGCTCCTCGGGCTGGTAACCGAGCCGGTGCCCGTCCTCGAGGCTGCGCAGGGCCATCACCAGGGCGAGCACCCGGTACCGGTCCTCCAGGTTGATGGTGATGCGCAGCCGCTCCGCGATGTACTGGTGCACCTTGGGCGAGGCGCTGACGGCGCGCACGTCGGCGGCGGTCACGGTGATGGGCCACTGGGCCTCGGCGGCGGGCTTGGCCCGCAGGGCCGAGACGAGCTGGTCGCAGAAGATCTGCACCAGGGACGCCTGGTAGTTCGTCGCCGCCAGCACCCGCCACACCAGGGCGGGGTGCTCGAAGACGAAACCGAGCGCGGCCATCGGCTCGGCCACTAGGCGCTGCGCCTCGGAGGACCGCAGCGGGCCGACGAGGACGTCGGGGCCGCCGTGCAGGGTGGTGACGTTGGACAGGTGGCTGAAGCGCTGGACCTGGTGGAGGCCGGCGAAGACGACCTTGAAGCGGCGCTGGCTGAGCTCCATCAGCCCCTTGAGTCGCTGGACGTTGGGGAAGATGCTCTCGCCTCCGCGGCCGCGGGCGGAGCGGGAGTCGGCGGTGAGGAAGGCGTCGGCCTCGTCGGCGAGCACGAGGAGTCGGCGCTCGGGGTTGGCCGTGATCCACTTCTCGATCTGACGAGCGGCCACATCCGGTTTGGCGTCGGCCGAGCTCTTGGCGTCCAGGACTCCGATCCGCTGCAGTTCCCGGGTGAGCTCGTACCAGATCCGCTCGGCCGGCTCGGCCTCGCCGATCCCTCGGGCCTTCAGGTCGATGTAGACGGCGTGCCGGTTCGGCGCGGTGGGGAAGGAGGCCTCGACCCGCCGCAGGAGGGCGGACTTGCCCAGCTGTCGGCCGCCGTAGAGGAACAGCCCTCCGAGGGGGTCGACTACCTCCGTCATCTCCTCGCGGCGCCCGTAGAACACCTCCGGCGGGACCAGCCCGGCCACGAACGGGGTGTAGGGGTTGAAAGCGGTCCACGGCAGGGTGACGCGCTGGGTGGCGCGGTAGGAACGCGGGAAGCGGGCGGCGATCCAGCCGAGCACGGCCGGGTCGACGACCAGTGCCTGGCGCATCCCGGCCCGGGCACGGGCCACCAGCTCACGTCGGCCGGCCAGGCCCATCGGGTAGAGGTAGAGGATCAGCGTGGCGCCGTTGTCGTACTCGTCCAGCAGGTCCAGCACGCTGCGCCCGACCTGTTCCTCGGACACGATGACCACGCTGTACCTACCGTTGGCCGCGGAACCGAGCGGGGCGACGTACCCGGGGCGGGACTCGCTGACGCGCGCGCGCACGGTTCCCCGTACCTGGCCGAAGCGGCGGCGGCCGTCGTCGACGGGAGCGAGGGAGCCCTGCTCGGGTTCCAGACCCAGCATGCGCAGCACGGGCTGAAGGTGGCGCTGCCACTCGGAGCCGCGCAGCGTGGAGTCGCACAGCGCCTCCCAGGCCTCCAGGGCGGGGCGCACGCCGTCGGTGAGTTCCCCGTCGGCGTAGTTCTCGGCCCACGGCAGGGCGCTGAAGCCCTGCTGGAGCCGCGCGGCCTCCGTCCGCGCGTCCAGGCCGGCCATGAACTGCGTCAGCTCGATGCCCCAGTCGGAGCTGTTCCAGTCGGGCAGCGGTTCGCCGCGCTTGGCCAGGTAGACGAACTCCTCGGCGGTGACGGTGTCCTGGTTCGCCAGGAGTTCCTCGAACCGGGCGCGGTCGCGCTGGGTGAGGTCCAGCTCGGCGATGTCGGCGCGGAGCTTGACGACGTACTCGCGCACCGCGTCGCGCAGCTGCTCGGCGAGCGCGAGGACCTGCTCGACGGCGGCGCGGTAGGCGCCGGCGGGCTGGGGCTGCTCGAGGCGGATCAGCTCGCCGCTGAACTCCCGGGCGGTGGCCGGGTCCAGTGTCTGCTGGGTCCGCAGCTCGGCGAGCAGGCCCGAAGCGACGGTGTGTTCGGTACGCAGCCGCGCGGTCCATTCCGCGCGGGCCGCCTCGATCGTCCTGGCCTGGTCGGCGGGCCGGCCGTCGGCACCGCCAGCGGCCGGGACGGCGCCTTGGGCGAGGGAGGCGGCCAGGGCCTCGGCGAGGTGGACGTCTCCGTGCTCGCAATGCTCGCGCACGGCGGCGTCGGGGTCGATGCCGTCGAGCAACGGCGCCAGGGCCGCGGTGAAGCCCTCGGCCCCGGGGGCGGGGCTTCCGTCGGCGTTACGGGGCAGGGCGGTCAGAGCGAGCAGGGGCCTGGTGCTGGGCTCGTGCTCGCGCAGGTCGCCGGGGAGTCCTTCGGAGTCGTCGGCGACGACCAGCGGAGCGGTGTGCGGACCCTCGCCACGCAGCCACTGGCCGAGCAGGTCGAGCATCGCGCCGTCGACACCGGGCAGCGGCGGTGCACTGGTGACGGCGGCAAGCAGCGGGCTCAGGGAGGTGGCGACGTCGGCCCTGGTGGTGGCCTGCGAGGCCGCCACGTTCCGGGCGCGGGCCAGCAGGTCCTCCACCGCCGTGATGGCTCGCAGCAGTGCCCGCTTGGCCTTGGCCTCGATGGACTCCTTGGCCTGCATCGGGCTGGCCACGAGGGCGTCGGCGGCCTCGATCAGGCGCTCCCCCGAGTCGCGCCGTCCGAAGAATTCGGCCGCCTGGTCGAGGTCCTGCGGGCTGGCCTCACCGTTCGCCCAGTCCACGATCGTGCCAAGGGTGACGCCCAACGGCTGCCCTTCCGAGACCAGGCGGGCCAAGACCTGGGTGGCCCGCTCGTAGCCGATACGGCGCCGGGGCAGCTCGGCGAGGAGGCCCGCGGCTTACTCGCCCAGCTGCTCCCCGGTAACGCCGGGGCGGGTGGAGTCGACCACCCCACCCCCGCAGGGGGAGAGTCGGCCGCAAAGCCGGACGGGCTGCGGG